>PAQG01000056.1 GCA_002709645.1 Acidimicrobiaceae bacterium | reverse complement strand
TCTCTGGAAATTGATTTTGAATTGATAATCGTTGATGACGGGTCATGGGATAAAAGCCCCTTAGTTCTCAAAGAGTTTGAGCCTCGTGATCAAATTCGAATCATTACGAAACCCAATGAGGGTCATGGCCCTTCAATACTTCTTGGGTACAGAGAAGCTTCTGAAGCAGCGGAATGGGTTTTCCAAGCTGACAGCGACAATGAGATAAGCCCTCATGAATTTAGGAATTTTTGGGAGTCTCGGATTGGCAATGATGCTGTTCTGGGATGGCGTAAGGATAGGAACCAGACATTTGTCAGGAAAGCTGTTTCCAAGATTGCCGGACTAGTTATAAGAGCTTTCTTTGGATGTCGGGTGCGCGACGCAAACATCCCATTTCGTTTAATTCATGCAGAGATACTAAGTAGAATTATTTCAAGAATCCCTAAAACAACGTTTGCTCCAAACTTAGCTATCAGCGGGGCTTTGTGCCGTTTGAAACTAGCAATAGAAGAACTTCCAGTTCAATTTATAGGTCGCGAGAATGGAAAGCCTTCCTTCACCGATATAGGAATCGTTCTGCGAAGTTTTCGAGCCCTGATCCAAATATTTCAGATTTCAAGAATGTTTCCATGAAGAGCGTAGAGATACTTATTCTCGGCGGAGGTCCGACTGGATTAGGTGCCGCGCATAGATTGGAGGAACTTGAGTTCACGGATTGGCTGCTGCTAGAGCAAGCTAACCATCTTGGAGGCCTCGCTGGTTCTGAGGTAGATGATCAAGGTTTCGTATGGGACTTTGGCGGTCACGTATTGTTTTCCCATTATGAATATTTTGACAATCTCTTAGATGACCTTCTTGATGAGCAATGGATCCACCACGAGAGAGAGGCTTGGATTTGGATGCGTGAACGATGGATTCCCTATCCTTTCCAAAATAATTTGTGGCGTTTACCATCGATTGACCTTGAACAGTGTGTTCAAGGTCTTGAAACAAGACAGGATGCTCCTGATAGTAGCGAAGCTCAGAATTTCGATGACTGGATTCTTAGTTCTTTCGGAGAAGGGATAGCCGATACGTTCATGAGGCCATATAACTTCAAGGTTTGGGCGTATCCAACTGATCATCTCTCTACTGACTGGACTGGGGAACGTGTTGCCGAAGTAGATAAAGATAGGATTTTGGCAGATATACATTCTAAAACTGATAGGAAAAGTTGGGGGCCAAACTCGGTTTTCCGATTTCCTAAATCAGGAGGAACCGGAAGTATATGGCGTGAGTTAGGGAACAGACTTCCTCAAGGAAAAATTGAGAAAGAAATGAGAGTTTCTGAAATTAATCCTGAAAATAGGATCGTAACTTGTGAGAGTGGCGAAAGCTTTGAGTATGGGAAGCTTATTTCAACAATCCCAATAACGAATCTTCTGAAAAACATTCATGGCGAAGAGGAACTTCAGTCCGCAGCATCCTCTTTCAAATGGTCAAGCACACATGTTGTCGGTATAGGAATAGATGGGAAGGCCCCTGAAGATCTAAAATCAAAGTGTTGGATGTATTTCCCTGAAGATAACGTACCTTTTTATCGCGCTACTGTCTTCTCAAACTATGCCCCAGCCAATGTTCCTCGACCTGGGAAACAATGGTCCTTGATGTGTGAGATATCTGAATCCTCATTGAAGCCAGTTAACCATGATGAGGTTATTCTCAATTCAATTGACGGATTAAAAGAAATTGGGTTGATCTCAGAGAATGCGAATATTGTTAGCACATGGAAAAAATTTCTTCCCTACGGCTACCCGACTCCATTTATTGGGAGAGACGAAATTCTAGAAACGGTTGACCGGCACCTAAAGAAACTAGGGATTTTTTCTCGGGGTCGTTTCGGAGGTTGGAAGTATGAGGTGTCGAACCAAGACCATTCTTTAATGCAAGGAGTTGAATGCATTAACGCACTTCTTCTCGGAGAAACGGAATTCACTTACTATTTTCCTGAAGTTGCTAACAAACGAAATTGAATAGCTCTAAATCACAGAGGGCTAAATGGTAGCGAATTTACTTTTGGAAAAACGTCCATTCCAGAATTGCCACGATGACAAGGCAGTATTGGATTATTTTCTTATAAGAGGACAATAACTTTCTGTCCAAACCGAATTATAAGATCACCATATCTCCTTAGAAAGGTTGAAAATGGCACGCCAACAGAAACTCTCATTCGCTAAAGATTTTGCCCGTGAGATTATTCCAGTACCTGTAGCTGATGAGATGTCTGAATCATTTTTGGCTTATTCGTTATCAGTTATTACTGCCCGAGCGATTCCTGATATTCGTGATGGCCTCAAACCAGTTCAAAGAAGAATCCTATATTCAATGCTTGGCATGGGGTTGCGACCCACCAATCCGCACAGAAAATGTGCCAGAGTCGTTGGTGACACCATGGGCAAGTACCACCCACATGGTGATATGGCTATTTACGAAGCATTAGTTCGGCTCGGACAAGATTTTGCGAGAATGGTAACTCTTGTTGATCCTCACGGAAATTTCGGTAGTTTAGATGACCCTCCGGCCGCCTCTCGCTACACGGAATGCAGACTCACCGAAGCGGCAATGGAAATGGTCCGCGAGATCGAAGAGGAAACTGTTGATTTCCGGCCGACATATGATGGTGAAGGAACAGAACCTATCTGCCTTCCGGGACTTCTTCCGAATCTCTTGGTCAATGGGACCTCTGGGATTGCAGTTGGAATGGCAACAAACATGCCTACCCATAACCTGAGAGAGGTTTTTGAAGCAATTTCATTAGTTATGAAAAAGAGGAGGCCGAAACCTACGCTCACTGAACTGCTTGCCGTTCTCCCTGGCCCTGATTTCCCTTCAGGTGGGATAATCATTAACGAGGACCTTAAAGAAGCTTATAAAACTGGGAGAGGGACTTTTCGAATTCGGGCTCGAGTTGAGTTTGAAAAGATCACACGTACACGGCAAGGAATCGTAGTTACAGAATTGCCGTACATGATAGGGCCAGAGAAGGTTGTTAAAAAAATAAACGAGCTCGTTGTCGCTGAGAAACTTGTTGGCATAGCTGATGCTAAAAACCTATCTGATAGGAAATCTGGACTTCGTTTGCTGATAACCCTTAAGCCAAACGTGAATCCCGAAGCAGTACTTTCAGAGCTTTACAGGCAAACACCTCTTGAAGAGACCTTTGGCATAAACAACGTCGTCCTCGTAAATGGGATACCTGAGACATTAGGGGTTTACGATTTATGTCGCCACTACGTTGATCACCGTTTAGATGTTGTGATTCGTAGAACACAATTTAGATTAGATCGCGCACAGGATCGCCTGCACATAGTTAAGGGTTTAATTATTGCTCTTGAAAACATTGACAAAGTTGTTTCCATTATTAAAGGTTCTAAAGACGTTGATGCAGCGAAATCAGCATTGCGTAAAGAGCTTAAACTTTCTGAAATACAGGCAACACATATCCTTGACATGCAACTGAGAAGACTCACAGCATTAGAAATGCAGAAAATACTTGATGAACGAGAAGAATTGACTGCAAGGATAAAGGAATACAAAAAAATTCTTGACTCAGAGCAACGGCAACGAACAATCGTCTTAAAAGAACTTAAAGAAATTGTTGAGATCTATGGCGATGAAAGAAAAACAGAAATCATATCAATAAAAGATGTCCCCGTTTATGAAGATGTCCCTCTAATTGATGAGAAAGATGTCCCTGACGAGCCATGTCTTATCACCTTTTCTACTTCGGGGAAGGTAGGGAGAAGCCCGACAGAGGGAAGTCAACGGTCTACTCCTGGTCAACACGATGTTCTCGCCGCATCTACCTTTAGTACGACCCATAGTTTGGTGTTTGCGATTACTTCCGAAGGAAGAGCTGTATCGATGCGATCAATGGAACTCTCAGAGGTGAAAGGAAGAAGCCGGGGGGTAAATGCCGATAAGGTATTTAGCACAGGGAAAGGTGAGCAAATCCTGACAGTTATTTCCCCGGGGGAAGAAAACATAGTTCTTGTTACCACCAATGGAATAGCTAAGAGAATTTCCCCAGCTGAACTCAGAGAAACTTCCAGCGGTAAGCAAATCATTAAACTTAAACCCAATGATAAATTAGCTGCTGCGTTTGCTTGCCCAGAAGGAGTAGACATAATCATTGTCTCATCTGATGCTCAGACGCTTCGTACCCCTGTTGATAAAATAAGTATTCAAGGAAGAAATGCTGCAGGTGTCCTTGGCATGAAACTTCGTGATGGAGTTAAAATTGTGGGAGCCGGTGCAGCACTTGGCGATGGCGCTGTCGTTACAGTTACTGATCTTGGCACTGCGAAAGTAACTCCATTTGAGGAACTAGCTTCTAAAGGTCGTGGAGGGACAGGAATACGGATTACCAAGTTCACGAAGGAGAAGAATTTAGCTCTAGCGCGAATTGTCGGACCTGATGTTCTTCTAGCCGTAATGGCTACCGACGAAGACCCGAAGAAAGCGGATCCTGTTCCTGTTGATCTCCCAGTTGAACCTACAAAACGAGACCTTGTGAGTACGAAAACTGACCGCAGAATTCTTGACGTCGGACTTCCACGATGGTGAAAAAGCAACTCTCATTAGGTGACAACAGAAAGTGACATGGCATGGCCACTACGACGAACACAAATAAAGTTAAATACGATGCAGATGCCATTCAAACCCTAGAAGGTCTTGAAGCTGTTCGAAAACGACCGGGGATGTACATAGGTGGAACTGGTAGTGATGGCCTAATGCATTTACTTTGGGAACTTATTGACAATGCGGTTGATGAAGCCGCTGCGGGTTTCTGCGACAGAATAGATGTCGTACTCCATCGAGATGGTTCAATGGAAGTCCTAGATAATGGGAGAGGCATTCCTGTCGGAAAACATAAGAAACGAAGTGTGTCAGCCTTAGAAGTTGTTCTTACTGAGCTCCATGCCGGCGGGAAATTCGGGGGGGGAGCTTACTCATCATCAGGTGGCTTACATGGCGTGGGAGCGTCGGTCGTGAATGCGCTTTCGTCAAAACTCATTGCGGAAATAGACCGCAATGGGAACACCCACAAGTTATGTTTTCAGGATCGAGTCGCCGGCCAATTCAACGCCAATGGAAAGTTTCGTGCGAGCCACACACTGGCGAAAACAAAAAAGACGAAAAAGACGGGGTCAAGAATTAGGTTCTGGCCTGACCTTGAAGTCTTTGACCCAGAAGCATTGATAGATTTTGCTTTAGTTTGTGAGCGTGTGGCCCGCACATGCTTTATCGTCCCTGGTTTGAAAGTACGCGTAGAGGATAAGCGGACTGGAAACAAGAATGAGCCTTTTGAGTATTTAAGCCGTGGGGGGCTTTCTGACCTGATTGAATCATTGAGTTCAAGTGACTCTGTTTCAGAAATTATTAAGATCAGTGGGATAGATACATTTGAAGAAAAGGTTCCAGTTGATGGAAAGATGACAATCGTTGAACGGGAATGTACCGTGGAAGTTGCTTTACGGTGGGTAGAGGGATACGAATCAAGCATCGTTTCTTTCGTTAATACTATTCCCACACCTGAAGGGGGAACCCATTTAGCAGGGCTTGAACGAGCAATGACTCGAGCGGTAAATGATGCCCTGTTACCAGGTACCAAAAAACTCAGCAAACTCGCTAAATCTGGGAATGACCGAGCATCAAAAGAAGATGTGCAAGAGGGTTTGATGGTTGGGCTCAAAGTAACATTTCCTGAACCTCAGTTCCGAGGGCAAACAAAACAGGAACTTGGAACTCCTGCCATACAAAGCATCGTTTACGAGATAACCAAACAGAGCCTCTCTGACTGGTTTGATGGTGCAGGGAAAAAAACCCACATTAACGCAGTGAGAGACAAAATCTCTAATGCCATATTGAATCGTGTCGCTTCAAAGGAGGTTCTTGACGCGAAAAGAAAAGCAGCGAATCTAGGTAGTACTGGTATGCCGGACAAATTAGCGGATTGCAGAACCCATGGAGAAGATAGCGAACTGCTGATAGTTGAAGGAGATTCTGCAGCGGGACCTGCTAAAGCTGGTCGTGATGCTGAATACATGGCGATTCTTCCCCTCCGCGGGAAAGTTGTCAATGCTGGGAAAGCAACGATGAAACAAGTCATTGATAACACTGAAGCTCAAGCCTTGATTACTGCAATCGGTGCTGGCAGTGGCAAAGATTTCAATTTAGATGATGCCCGTTATGGAAGAATTATCATCCTTTGTGATGCTGATGTAGATGGAAGCCATATCCGATGCTTACTTTTAACACTTATCTTCCATTACATGAAACCATTGTTGGAAGATGGGCGAGTTTATGCCGCTCTACCTCCTCTATATTCATCCAAATGGCGCGGAGAGACCCATTATGCATTCTCTGATGATGAACGAAACGCTGTGACTAAGGAAAAGAAAATCCCTCTTGAAAAATGGGTTCGGTTTAAAGGTTTAGGAGAAATGGATGTTGATGAGCTAGCTGAAACAACCTTAAATCCTGAGAGTCGCATCCTGAAACAGTTAACAATGGATGATGCCAAACAGGCAAAGGAAGCTATGAAAATGTTTGAAACTTTAATGGGTTCTGATGTTTCAAAAAGAAGAGAATTTGTGCTTAAGGAAAGCGCTCTTTTCGATCGTGAAGCGCTGGACGTTTAGCTAGAAACCAGGTTTCCAAACCATAATAACAAGCATCGCCATTAACGAAAGGTGGAGGATGCCTGAAAGCTTTGCTTCATGCTTTCCTACATTGGGCAATGTCAGGAAAGGAGGCTTGTATAACAATGCTGCTGCAGCTACGCACGTTATCCAAAGAACTCCTGCCAAAGTAAGCCATAGCTGACTAAAGTCGTAAACATCATCTGACATCCCTACAAGAGCTCCACCGAAAATGCCAGTGAGTAGAAGTGAGGGTGACATAACGGCCCCCAAAGCAGCCATAGTAATTTGAGGATTGTCAGTTGTTTTTTTGTATTTCGAAGTTATGACTTGAGCGAAAAAAGCTGATCCTGTTCCAAGAATCACTGACAATAGGTGAAGAAATAGAACAAAATTGTATGAATCACTGTTAATTGCTGCGAATGTCATTTGAGTAAATTCCGGTTTAGTACGTTTCAATCCTTACGTTAGTGGCGTAAATCGTAAACAAATACTTCCTTAGCTTTGCAAGAGTGAAGAAAAATTGAAAGTTTGTCTTTCATAACCTTTGTCACACCTATCTGATAAACATAGGTAATGGATAATGGGGTTAAAACAGTGAGCGAGAATATTCCACCGTATCTTTCTCCATCAAGTTCAAGTTTGTTTGAACAATGCGCTATGAAGTGGAAATTTAGGTATGTGGATCGCCTCCCTGACCCTCCTGGAGAATCAGCATTATTGGGTACTTTCGCCCATGAAGTACTTGAATTTCTGCTTCAAGAAACACCTCAGAACAGGACAAAAGAAAAAGCGAAAGAACTGGCTGGAGTAATTTGGCCGAAAATTGAAAACGATACAGATTTCTTAGCGCTAGCACTGGATGATGATGAAGTGCGTAATTTCAAGTGGAAGAGTTGGAATGCTATTGAAGGACTTTGGAAGCTTGAAAATCCTAGCGAAGTCGAAGTCCAAGATACAGAACGAGATGTTCGAGTTGTACTTGAAGGCGTTCCTTTCCGAGGAGTAATTGATCGGGTAGATAAAGAAGGAAAGTCGGTAATTGTTGCCGATTACAAATCAGGCAAAATTCCAAAGAAAAGATTTGCGGGAGATAAAATTCGTCAGGTTCTCCTATATGCCGCAGCTATTAGGGAAGCAGACGGAGAATTACCTAGTAAGGCTCGTCTGTTATTTTTAGGACAGGATACGATAGAAACAGATGTCTCCGAAGAGTCTCTCAAGGAACCACTTGAGAGACTGCAGAACACCTGGAACCAACTCAACGTTGCTTGCGCATCAGATGTGTTTCCTGTGACAACAGGCCCACTCTGTGCGTGGTGCCCTTTCGTAACTCACTGCCCTGATGGGGAAGAACAAGTTCGTCAATTGGTTCGTAATAAACGCATTCGCCATGATGCTCCGGCATTGGAAGCCCTTAGTTTGATCTGATTGTCAATAACCCAATTTGTGCGTAGGCAATGCAGAAAGAATACTGTACGCAATGCCAGAACTGCCTGAAGTTGAATCCATTCGCCGTCAACTTGAGCCTTTACTTGCGGGTCGTTACGTTATTGAAGCTAATAGCCATCCATCAGGTAAATTTACCCCAGCGCGAGAGATAGTTGGTTTAGGCTTCGAAGCCGTTTTGAGACGTGGAAAGTACCTTTTATTTCAACTTGATAACGGGACTGAAATGGCTGTTCATTTAGGCATGACAGGCCAGTTGCTTCCATTACATGACCTATCCGACCCGCATTTAAGAGCATGGTGGAAACTCGATAATAACTTAATTCTCGGATATCGTGATGTCCGCCGATTTGGGCGAATACGAATTTACTTGTCTGGCCAATATGAAGGAACTCTCAAGGATCTTGGCCCTGAACCATTATCGGATGACTTCTCCATTGACCAATTCTACGCTTCGTTGAAGAGGAGCAATAGGAAGATAAAAACACAACTCCTAAGCCAACGCCCAGTAGCTGGTGTCGGAAATATTTATGCTGATGAGGCATGTTTCAAAGCTGGTATTTATCCCGGTGTTAGGAAATTAACCAAAGCGCAAACAGTTGACCTTTATAAGAGTATTCGCCAAGTTCTTACTCTCGCTGTTGAGAATGGTGGAACAACCTTGCGTGACTATGTCAATGCCGAAGGGAAGCAAGGCACAAACCAATTTTACCTCGTTTGTTACGGACGGCATGGCGAACCATGCGTCAATTGCGGCGAAGTACTTCGGCGGACAGTGATTGACGGCAGGGGAACTACTTTCTGCGGGTCATGCCAACGCAGGTAAATGCCTAAAGTGTTGCGAGCCTCTCGTACATGAGTTGAAAGAAACCATCATCGTCAACTTCTGAAACCCAAAGACAATTAGGTTCTTTCCTCCTCGCTCCCCAGTAATCAACGACGGTCATTCCCATTGTCAGACTTGAACGTGTTTCGACTTCAACGTACACGTCTTTTCCGGTGTATAAATCTGCGTTGATGAGGTAAGCGATAGTTGCCGGATCATGCACAGGGCTTCCAGCCATTCCATATCTTTCTAAATCAAAGCGATTATAGAATGAAAGCAATTGGGAGGATTTTGTACCTACTTCCGTCCCTAAGTTTTGCAGTGATTGAATCCAATCTTCTGTCATTAAAGCTTTATGCGTCACATCCAAAGGCATAGCAACAATTGGAATCCCGCTACGGTATACGACGTCAGCTGCATGAGGATCGACATAGATATTGAACTCAGCCGCTGGCGTTACGTTTCCGCCGACAAAATACCCGCCACCCATACTCACTATTTGATCTACCTTTGAAGCTATCCGTGGCTCACGAACAAGTGCCATAGCAATGTTGGTAAGTGGCCCCACGGGACATAACGTGATCTCTCCATCATCAGCATCCATGAGTGTTTGGATAAGCCAATCAACGGCATGCTGGTTTTGGAGTTCCATTTCCGGCTGTTCCCATGTAGGCCCATCCAAACCAGTTTCACCATGAATAGCTTCGGCAGTAACTAATTTCCGCACCATGGGTCTATCACATCCAGCAAAAACCCTCATATCGTGACGGTTTGCTAATTCGCAGATAAGTAACGCATTTCTTGCTGTGTGGTGTAGCGGGACATTGCCTGCTACACAGGTCACTCCAAGAACATTTAATTCTGGAGAGGCTAATGCGAGCAAGATAGCAATCGCGTCATCATGCCCAGGGTCCGTGTCAATTATTATCTTCTTTTGTTTCACATCTGCAACTTAGCTCACTTCGGTGCATAATGTGAACGTATGAGTACAGACTTTCGCGAACTACAGAAGAAGAACAAACGAACAACGCGGTGGCTTTTATTAGCTAGTTTCTTTCTCGTTTTCTTCGTTTCCTGCATGGCCGAACTTGCATTAACTGGCTTCGCTGGTTTTGGAATTTTTGCTCTCCTCTTTTCTGGAGGTTTGACATTCTTCCAATACCGGAAAGCATCAAATATTGCTTTGCGAGCTACCGGTGCGATTCCTGCAGACCCAGACCAGTACGCTCAACTTCATAATCTTGTAGAAGAAATGTCTTTAGCTTCTGGATTACCGAAACCAGATGTTTATATCGTTAACGATCCAGCACCGAATGCTTTCGCTACTGGTAGAAACCCTGAGAACGCAGCTGTTGCAGCAACCACTGGCTTGTTAGAGAAGATGGATAGGAATGAACTGCAAGGGGTTATCGCTCACGAAATGGCGCATATTCGTAATTACGATATCCGCGTGATGACTATTGCTACTGCAACTGCTGGAGCAGTAGCTATCATTGCAGATCTATTTTGGCGTATCACTTTCTGGGGTTCACTTACAGGAGGTAGACGCAGTAACAATAATCGAGGAGGCGGACCTCAGGCCATTATCATCCTTTTCGCATTTCTTTTCGTTACTGTACTCGCCCCGATCGCCGCTGGTTTGCTTAAAGCAGCAGTTAGTAGGAGCAGAGAAGAGCTAGCCGATGCGACAGCCGTAGAGCTAACAAGGAATCCTTCCGGGATAAGGATGGCGCTAGAGAAATTAGACCGAGATGTCACCGTCGTTAGGAAAACATCACATGCTACAAGCCATTTATGGATTGAGTCACCTGATGATCACGTAAAAGGCCATAAAGGCAAACGTATGAACGATATGTTCAATACGCACCCTCCGCTATCAGAAAGAATCAACCTACTTCGGACGATGGAAGGGCTACCCCCTTACCAAGGCTGATCAGAATGATATGGTAGGTCAACTATAGGAAGGAGAGATTTATCATGGGACTTTTAGAGGGGCGAGTGGCGATAATTTCAGGTATTGGCCCAGGAATGGGACGTGATGCTGCACTTGCTTGTTCTAAGGAAGGGGCTTCGGTTGTTCTTGCTGCCCGTACACCATTGAAAGTAGAAAGTGTTGCCGATGAAGTCAGATCTTTGGGGGGGGTTGCATTAGCAATACCAACCGATGTGACGAATTTGGATCAAATAGATGCCCTCATCGAAGCTACGCTTGCCGAGTTTGGAAGTATTGATGTTCTTGTCAATAATGCTTTCTCTCAGCCCCCGTTTGCGACGCTAGAAGACATGGAACTGGATTCTTGGTATGCGAGTCTTGAAATCAATTGCACGTCTGCTTTGAAAATGAGCAGGGCCGTACTCCCTGCCATGCGATCCCAAGGTCAAGGATCAATTGTAAATATTTCGACAATGTCTATCAGGACTAATAAGCCTCTATTTGGGGCGTATGCTGCTGCGAAGTCGGCAATGACTTCTATGACTCGGACCATGGCCCATGAGGTGGGTCCAGCCGGAATCAGGGTTAATGCGGTTTGCCCGGGTTTTATTTTTGGTGATTCGGTGAAATTCTATCTTCATAGCCTTGCTGAACAGAATGACACTTCTTACCAAATTGAGTACGACAAGGTAGCTAATGAAATAGCTTTACGGTTTATCCCTGATTCAGAACAAATCTGTGGTTCCGTTGTATTTTTCGCTTCGGACCTTTCAGTGGCTTGCACTGGAACGAGTCTTGATGTGAATGGTGGGCATGTAACCACTTTCTGATCACCCTTGCACAATTGGGAAAAGTGAATGATCCATTGGGTTTCCCTCATCTAGGTCTTGATCTAATCCTGGAAATGGAGGAGATGTAGGGCCGGGCCGAGAGGCGTAAGTAGCGTCATCGCCTAACCATCTGGCAGCGAAAGCTCTCCTCCGAGCTTTACTTCCCCCAGCTGCATGTAGTGTCCGCATGTGAAAAATAAGCACATCACCGGGTTTCATCTCCCATGAACGAATCCTATGTGCATCGTGTTTTTCATCAATGACTGGCATTTCTGAAAATCCTTCATATTCATATGGTTCATGGTCTTGAAAGCGGCGTGGGGCATACAGTGGGCCATGATGAGATCCGGCTAAGAAACGCATAGCTGTTGCTTTGGGAACATAATCGAGTGGCACCCATGTTGAAACTAATTGATCTCCATTAACGCAGTAGTAAGGTTGGTCATGATGCCAAGGAGTAATTTCATTTGTTTGTGCTTCTTTGACCAGTACGTGCTCATGGAAAAGCCGGACTTGTTTCGATTCAGTGACCTGCCTAGCTAACGAAGCAAGCGGGGATTCAAATAGAACTTCTCTGTACTCATTAAACCGTTGCCAATTGCAGTAATCATCCCAGAATTCTCCCGGATCATTGGGCTTTGTGTAATCGCAAGACCATTCACCACGAGATTCTTTGTTTTTTTCAATGCCCTTTGCGAGAAGTTCCAACCATTTATTATCAAGAACGTTGGAGACAAGGATGACTCCCTCAGCATTGAATTGATCAATTGTTTCTTCGGTGAGCACGTTTCAAGCTTAGATGCAAGCGGGTTATCTTCGTCGCCTTCTTTCAGTCTTCATTTGTAGCGAAGGGAAGACCCGCTAAATGCGCATGATCGTTGTACCGAATCAAGGTCCAACGTCCCCGCTTCTTGCCAGTATCATCTACTACGAATTCCGTTAGAGACGTGTTCAGGGTCCAGAGGTCAAATTGCCCTCTCCTCGGGAGGTCAAGCAACTGGCGCATAGCGACATCAATTACTCCTCCATGGCAGACAATGAGTATGCTTTCACCTACGTGTTTACTGATCAGGTTCTCTAATGCAGCGGAAACACGATAGTGAAATCCATGGAGGCTTTCGGCACCAGGTGCAAATGGCATGTGGGGTCGACCGTAATAATCTCTTTCCCCAAAGAGCTCTTCAAGTTCATCGTATGGTTTTCCATCTGCATCTCCGGGACGGTGTTCCACTAATTCTGAGTCCAAAAAGAGCTCGTCTACATTAAGGGCTGGTTTGATGATCTCTGCTGTTTCCATGGCTCTGGGCATTGTGCTTGCGTACAAGGTATCAATGGATATACTTTCGTTCTCTAGTCGTTCTCTTAACGCTTTGGCTTGTTCCCGGCCAAGATCACTTAGGCCTGTACAGCTCTTCTCCCCGCCTAAGATTCTTTCAACAGTAACGTTTGACTCACCGTGTCGTATAAGGATGATCCGAGTTTTTTTCTCGTGTGCCATTTCTCCATGTAAGCCTGTGGATTGGTTTATTTGCAACCCGTGCAATCAGGTTGGCCTACCTCTCTGCGAAAACTTCAGATGGAATAGTTCCCGACGAGGTTTTCGTTAGTATTTCAAAACCATCTTCGGTAACGACGAGCGTGTGCTCAAACTGTGCTGATCTTCTGCCATCTGTGGTCACGACCGTCCATGTGTCATCCCACATATGAAGAGCATTTCCGCCAAGGTTAAGCATAGGTTCAATCGTGAAACTCATTCCTGTAAGAAGTTCTGTGGTGGCCCGACGGTCATAATAGTGAGGAATGGCAAGCGCACTATGGAATTCTGGTCCGACGCCATGCCCGATAAATTCTCTGACGACGCTTAATTGATTTGAGTGCGCGTATTTTTCTATTGCTTGTCCGATATCACAGACCTTTGAGCCGTTATGTACGGTTTGCATTCCCTTGTCGAGAGCGTTTCTGGTTACGTTCACTAAATGTTGGCTGTGTTCATCAACTTCGCCGACGAGGAATGTAACTGATGTGTCACCATGAACTCCTTCGAAGAAAACTGTGACGTCAATATTGATGATGTCGCCATCTTGAAGTTGCCTGCTGTCTGGAATTCCATGGCAAACAACCTCGTTTACCGAAGTGCAAACTGATTTAGGAAATCCGCGATAATTCAGCGGACTTGGATACGCCCCTAAGCGAAGAATTTCTTCATGAGCTATTGCATCAAGTTTGTCAGTTGTGATCCCAGGAGTAACCTTTTCGCCGACATGGAGAAGCACTTCTGCAGCTATAGATCCGGCTCTCCGCATTGAAGCAATTTCGCTTTGTGTTCTAACTAAAGGAAGGATAGAAGGTCCAGGATCTCCGGTAAGCGCATAAGGTGGTCGAGCTATTGCACTTGGGACATTGCGTTTCGGGCTAACGAGTCCTTGCTGCACTGGAGGTAAGGAAGCAGGGACCTTGGGTGTTCTCGTCTTTCGTTTCGCCATGACGTAAGGGTAGCCGATTTCTAAACGGACTAAACGAGAAGGTTAACTAAGGAAACGGCTTATGCTTTCAACTACACAGGCGGGTTTTGGCTGATTTTCTATCTCTACAGTTAAAGAAACGATAACTTGTACCCCTCCAGAAATTTCAGTAACTTCTGTGATCACGCCTTGACCCCTGACACGCGAACCCACTGTTACTGGATTTGGGAATCTGACCTTGTTAACCCCATAGTTAATGCCCATAGATACTTGGCTTACTTGGAGCAAGTCGGGGAGAAATAAATTTGTCATTGAAAGTGTTAGGTATCCGTGAGCTATTGTCGCCCCAAACGGACCATCTTTCGCTCGTTCTGGGTCAACATGGATCCATTGATGGTCTCCGGTAGCGTCAGCGAAGAGATTGATTCGCTCTTGCGTGAGTACTTGCCACGAAGTTACCCCAAGATCTGTTCCTTCTGTACCAAGGAGGTCACTTGGCGTTTTAAAGGTCATCGGCATGAGACGAAGGTTAGCCCAATACACTCCCCCTTAGAGAATTTTGACACGCTAGCATATGGATTAGGAGGGAACTATGGCAGCT
>PAQG01000055.1 GCA_002709645.1 Acidimicrobiaceae bacterium | reverse complement strand
TGGCGGTGGCGGCGGGGGCTGGTAACCAAAAAATTTCCAGTTTGATGCGAACCCACTACAGTACATATAGATAATTATGAGCATTACTGAAAAAAATATGTCAGCACAAGAATTACGAGAACGCTATAAAGCAGAGCGGGATAAACGCGTACGTAACGATGGACCCGAACAATATCTGGAACCAACGGGGCGGTTCGCACACCTTCTTGAAGACCCGTACACAGAGGTTAAACACAGAGAGCCACGAAAAGATGAAGTGACCGTAGCAATCATCGGCGGAGGTTTCGCCGGCCTTTGCGCAGGAGCAAGACTCAAAGAAGCAGGAATAGAAGACGTCACTATTATTGAAAGCGGCGGTGACGTTGGCGGCGTCTGGTACTGGAACCGCTACCCAGGGGCGATGTGTGACACAGCCGCCATGGTGTACCTCCCATTATTAGAAGAAACCAATTACTTTCCATCAGCGAAATACGTGCAGGGGCATGAAATACATGCACACGCACAACGAATCGCTGAAACATTCAACCTCTATGATGGGGCACTCTTCTCAACAGCTGTAGAAGAAGCAAGGTGGGATGAAAACATAGAAAGGTGGGTTATAAAAACCAACCGTGGAGATGAACTCAAAGCCCAGTTCCTCGCAATGGGAACAGGTCCAATGAACAACCCGAAACTTCCTGGAATACCTGGAATAGAAGATTTTAAAGGACATATGTTCCACACAGCACGATGGGATTATGACTACACCGGAGGGGACAGAACCGGAAAGCCCATGAAGAAGTTATCTGACAAACGTGTTGGCATCATTGGAACCGGCGCAACTGCTGTGCAATGCATACCGCACCTATCGGCAACATCTGGAGATCTTTACGTTTTTCAACGAACACCATCTTCAATTGATGAGCGGAACAATCGGCCACTGACCGGAGAAGATTTTGATGACCTTCAACCCGGATGGCAGCAAGAATGGCTTCAAAATTTCGCAACCTTACAATCTGGTGGCTTTGCAGATAAAGACTTAGTTAAAGATGGTTGGACTGACATAGCGATACGAATCCGAGACAGAATCATCAGTATGATCCAAGACAATCCAGAATTAGGTCTTGACGAAGTCTGGTTAGAGGCATTTACAGATTCAGATGATGAAAAAATGAACGATATCCGAGCCAGAGTTAACACCATTGTCAGCGACGATCAGACAGCAGAATCGTTAAAACCCTGGTATCGACAACTTTGCAAAAGACCCTGTTTCCACGATGAATACCTCCAATCATTTAATAACCCAGCCACACACCTCATAGATACTGATGGGAAAGGTGTTGAACAAATAGACGAAACCGGATTATGGGCCAACGGACAACACTACGAACTGGACTGCATTGTTCTCGCGTCAGGTTTCGAAGTTCATATTATGCACTCTGCACACTATGAAACATACGGAAAAGAAGGAAAAAGCTTAAAAGAACACTGGGACAATGGCATGAAAAGCCTGCACGGAATCAATATGCATGGATTCCCTAACCTTTGCATCCTTGGACTCGCGCAAGGAGGGAACCTCGTCGCAAACGTAACCCATAATTTCAGCGAAGCATCAACCGCTATCGCAGCAATAATAAAAAAATGCATCGATGGAGGGCATACAATGTTTGAATCAACTCAAGAAGCAGAAACAAACTGGGTTAACCGTCTTGAAGCACAAGATAGAGGATTCCTCGCTAATTGCACACCGGGGTATTACAACAACGAAGGACATACCTCAACAGACCGAGATCTTTTCAGCAACGCTCGTTTCCCTGATGGGTCAGTAGCATTTTTTAATTACTTGTCTGATTGGATCAACAAAGCTGACTTTGAAGGTATCTCGTTCTCTTAAATTAGGGTTACTTCTTCTTTTCGCATAGAGAAATTCAGCATGTAATACTTAATGAAGGAAAGGAGAAGTTATGTTACGTTACGCTGATCCTCCTATCCTGCTTGAGAATGTTTTTCCCGATGTCACTCAAGTTCATAAACTTTTGGAGAGGGAAGCTCCCTATACCCCTCTTGGCGGATGGTATAACCCAGGAGCAGATCCCCATGCACGCACTCGACCAATGTGGTTCCAAAATGACTGGGTTCATGACGTTTATGCTGCTGAAGGGTCAGAACTCTTTCTTCATAACCCCACGTACATAGAAGCTGCTAAAAATTTTTACAATGCTGAAGTAATCGAACCTCACAGTGTTTATGTCAATATAATGGCGGCGATTGTTGATGGCGGGCCCGCCCACACAGATAATTCACGATTCCATGGAAGAGAACGAGCGAATACTCCGATGTGGTTACTTCGCGCAATGCTCTGGTCAGATCTCTTTGATGATTATGAAATCGTTCAAGCAACCGCAATCTGGTGGTTAGATGATGTCGAAGAAGGAGGCCTTTATTTTTGGCCAGATGGACCTGATAGGCCACCACAACATCATGTTGAAAAAATGGCAAACACAGCTTTAATTGGAGACAATCATGGAATGTTCCACCAAGTAGGCCCGGTAGGCCCATTTGATAGAGGAACAATTCTTGTCACACCTTCAGCTCAACTTTCCCCCTCTGAGAATGGGAAATGGGTAGTAACTGACCATGGAGAAAAAATTTATACAGCTCCATTAAGCGGTTATCGAGTATCAGTTCTTTGGAAAGCAAACGTCTACAAAAACCATGAGGAACGCGAACAAAAAAGTGCTAACCCTCTAACAATGACAAATGTTATTAATATATTCAACGATGATTTAGAAGAAAAAAATACAGGCTTTCACTTAACGTCAGACAATCTTGAAGACACAGAAACTATTTCAACCATTTCAGCTATCTACGCAGAAGCGAAACCCATTAACGCACTGAAGTCAGTATTTGAAACCATTAGACAATAACAGTTTTAACTCTCTCTTCCGGGTTGGTTAACCGGCGGATCTCCGGGTTGCAAACCAGTAGGTATAGAAGAGAGGTCTGGATTCTCAATAAATTCCATTGAACCATAATCAAAAACCCACACATCTATATATGACTCAGTATTTGGAAACCACCGCCAGCCACATGATTCTGTAAGTGCTTCACAACGCATTCCCACATCTTCAAATTCCTTTTTTAGCAACCAGTAAGAACCATCAGAACTTAATTCCCACAAATCCACAACCATATTTTTTTGATAGTCGTATCCATACCCGCATTCCGCACTTAACGCCTCGCATCGCGCAACGGACTCTCCATCTTCACCAACGGAAGTTACTGGATCATCAATATCTTCAAATTCGGGTTCAATGTCAATATGATCGACTAAGCCGTTAGAGAACCAAACCGTATACCTGCCTGGTTGCAAGTCAGTGGTCATAGGGCAACCCTCAGGCTGCTCGTTATAGTCACAAGTTCGGTAGTTGTGATTGTTATCTTCAAGGAATGCAATAGCAGCCGCTTTATCCATGCCAACAAAGACCCCCTCTTCCGTAGGAGCAGGATTGGTAACAGGTCCATCAGCAGCGTTATCTGAACAAGCACCAGCAAGTATTGCGAAGCTAAAGAAGACACAATTAATACTTTTTATTCTTCTATTAAATACTTCTGTATCTGTTACTGAATTTCTCACAATTACTCCCGTCAGATGATATACATTTTTGACGTCTGAGCATTCAATTTTGTTCCCGACTATTTGCCGTACAGTCACGGAAAGACAATTTTAGGAAAGCACCGATCGTTAACGAGGTTTTGCTCCACCACCGACACGTAGGATTTCACCACTTACCCAACTTGCTGCATCTGAGGCTAAATACACGCACGCGGCTCCAATATCCTGTGGTGTTCCCAAACGTCCTAAGGGAATATTCCACTCTTGTAGAAGCTCATCGAGTTGATCTTCATTTTTGTTTACGGCTTTCATCATTACTTCAGTGGGAATTGCCCCTGGGGCTACAGCGTTGACTCTTATATCTGGAGCTAGTTCAGCTGAAAGAGTCCAGGTTAAAGAATTTGTTCCAGCTTTTGATGCACCGTAATGACCGCTACCAGGGACTGGGCCAGATCCAGCACCAGACGAAATATTAATGATGGACCCCTTAGTTATGTATTTCGCTGCTGTGAGACATCCGATATAGACAGCAGTTAAATTCAGGGCCACTGTCTTATCCCATTCTTCTCGAGGGAGTTCTTGCATCGGCATCCGAAAAGTGGAACCACCAGCATTATTCACCCATGTCGTTATTTTCCCGAATTCACTCATCGCAGCTTCCGCCAGATTAGTTACCGCATCGTCATTAGTAACATCGGTTGTGACTGCAATCGCAGATCCACCTCCTGATCGGATTTCTTCAGCAACTCGCTCAATTTCTTCTGTGCGACGAGCAGCAACTACGACAGACGCTCCAAATTCAGAAAATGATTTCGCTATACCTTCTCCGATACCGCGACCTCCGCCTGTAATGACAGCAACATGGTCAGACATATCAAATAGCTCAGGCGTTGTTAACTCGCTCATTTATCTCTCACTTCCTACATTGAGTCAAAAGTATCTGTTTCAAATTTTTTGATTTCTCTCTCTGACATTGTCCAAGCCCCCATGGCTTTTCGGAAAATATCAACATGGGGAGTGATGAAGTGCTTATCCAATGATTCTTGATCTTCCCACATTTCAAAGACACGGAGAACTTGGTCATCAAGAGGATCAGCACTGAAAACGTAATCAATGCAACCTTCCTCAGATTGTGTTGCTTCCATAACAGCTCGGCAGGCATCAAGAACTTCCTCAGTAACACCATCATCTAGTCTAAATAAACCTGAAATAACTATCATATAGTTACCATAGCAGCGCAATAGCAAGAGTTAAGAATCAAAAAATTAGCGGCAACACAAAGTAGCAAATGGGTAAATTCAGTATTTATCTGGTGCTATATAGGGGTTGGATTGCATTAATCCACAATGCATAACGCCACCCTTCATAACGCCCACAATTTTCTTGTGGTTTTGTAAAACACGAACATCCATTGAAGGGTCGCCATCAACAATGACTAGATCAGCAAATTTTCCTTCTTCGAGAGTGCCTACCATACCGTCAGTGTTCGCTGCCGCTCCGCCATCTCGGGTAGCGCACAGCAACGCTTCAGCATCTGACATGCCAAACAAATCAACAAAATATTCTAAATCTTTAGCGTTCGTTCCATGAGGAGTTATATTCAAGCCATAATCGCCACCTATTAAAACCCGAACTTTGCTTTCCCGTAGACGTTTCACCGCAGATATTGTTTCATCAACTTCTCGTTGGTAACCACGTTGTTCCATAGCATCTCTTGGAAGCCCCAATTCAGCTCCTCTATCCAATAGAGCTATTTCCCAAGCAATACCCGGTCCGACAAATATACGGTGACGCTCAGCTTCTAACATGGCGACTGCTTCGTCATCAAGATAATTAGCATGACCGATAATATCAACCCCGAAACGGACAGCTTGTTTTACGGCAGCGGCTGATCGTGAATGAGAAACCACTCTCATCCCGCGAATATGTGCTTCGCTGACCGCAGCATCAACTTCCTCATCACTATAAGTGAGAATTCCAGGAGGAGCGTATTCAGAGATAGCCTCTCCATCTAAAAAAATCTTCACAATATCGCATCGTTGTTTAGCTAAAGAACGAACCGCTTTTCTAATCGCCCATGGTCCATCAGCAATTATCTTTTTTGAACTATCCCCTCCAAAAGTTCCATCAGCGTTACTACCTGTTGACCCAAGATCACGATCAGATGCTGCAAGGCGCGGCCCTGGAACCCGACCAGCCTGAATAGCATCCCGCAAAGGGATATCCAATCCTTGGGCAGAGCCAAAACTAATAGCTGACGTGAAACCGGAGCCAAGCAGTACGCGTGCATTATCAACAGCATCAAGCATCGCTATTGGCAAGGGCTGGTTGTTAAGTTGTTGCGGGTGAGCATTGTTATAAGAAAGATGCACATGCGATTCCGTCATCCCAGGCATCACGAACTTGCCTTCCGCATCATAAACTTCATAATCCCATGCAGGCGCAGGTACATCATCCGAATGGCCAGCGTAACTGATGAAACCAGTATCAGTAACACATACGGTTCCATCATCTATTACCTCTTCATCAACGCCACAAAATACTCGAGCATTATGAATGAGCATATTTCCCATAACTCCCCTTTAATTTCTCTCTCTATGGTAGACGCAATAATTGAATTGCGTTCGGTGTGAGGCCACGATCAAAATCAGTTACGACTGTCGGTGTGTCCCAACCACCAAAATTCGTGCCAAAAACCATTCTGTCTGAACCAACAGTTGATACGACAAGGTCATGTGCAGGGCCTTCTTCAAGGTGAGAATCAAACCACAACAATTTCAGATCCTCAGCGAACGTAGATTCTGTGCCAAGGAAAGTAGCCATAGATTCAAACCGTTGTTTCAGAAAAGCTATAGCGCCTCCGCCATGAGAAACACAGACATCGAGTTTCGGGTGCCGCTGCATCACGCCACCAAGTACAAGAGAAGCCACAGCTATAGTTTCCTCGTAGGCATATCCAAGAATAAGGTCAAGTCCGAACCGTGAAAGCCGCTCATCCGCAGCACCACGTATTCCATTATTGGTTGCTGGATGAATTAATAAAGGAACATCGAGTTCAACCAAGGTTTGATAGAAATCATCAAGACGAGGATTATCTAATGTAAATCCATAATCCGTTCCTATATAGGCAGCGACCAGCCCAAGTTCACGAATAGCCCTATTAAGTTCCGCACACGCGTAATCTGTATCTTGCAATGGGATAGAAGCTGCCCCCAGAAGTCGGTCAGAGAAACCGTCAATATGGGCAACCATTGCATCATTAGCAGATGAAGCAAATCTCAACGCATTGTCAGCATCTATATGACCAAAGAACGTCAAGGGATTTGGTGACAGAATCTGAAGATCAATACCTAAAACATCCATCGCCTCAATTCGTTTATGAATATCCATAAAAACACTCTTACGATATGGGACACGCATGGAGTAATCACCAACCCGGAATGTCTGGAGCCCTTCATCGTTACTGAGCTCAGGCCCGTATTTCCCAGCACAACCAAAACTATCTTCCAGCACTACATGTGCATGAAGGTCAATTACTTTATCCATCTATTAGTTGTGGCTTTTAAATCCGCCGGAAACAGCATCAAACCGGAATTTCTTATCCGGCCCATACACCGGACCCCTATCTTCAGAAAGGTACAAGCGATTCTCTGATGCCAAGAACCCATCGCACCCATGGAGAACCTCAACCATTGCAGCATAATTTGGGTGATCAAAATGTGCAGCTAAATTCTCAACATCGGTCCAAAGCTCATACACCTGTATATGCGTCGGTTCTGCAGGGTCAGGAGCAAAGCAGTACGCAAGGCAACCAGGCTCATCATTTCTTGTTGCTGCTTGCACATCAGCAGTCTTTGCAACTGTTTCATTACGATCTTTTTCAGTCTCAAATGAGAGTGTTGCAGTAATAATGATCATGTTCGCTCCAAATTATTCCAGTCATTTGACCGTAGCGTATTTAGGGAAAATGTAACAGTTAGCTAGCTAAAGGCCTACCAAATAAAGGACTCTCCTGCCATGTCTCAAGGAACGACTCGGCGCGATAACACGCTCCTAAAAATAAACCATCGTCATGCTTTGATACTTCATCAAGAACTGTCCCAATCTGGTCTTTAGCGAACTGGATTATTTGTGAGCTATCTGTTTTTTCGTCAGGCCAAGAGGCAAAGATAGGGGCTGCTACAGCAATAAAATCAGGAACAACTATTGTATTTTTTCGTTGAAGTATTGCAAGAGCTCGGGCCGTGAACGGAATAGGTTGGTGCGGTACTAAAGCCAATATTTCAAGTTTTTCTGCTGTTAAATGATTCACTGCCCCCATTTTGGAACCGGTAAATAAAACATCAGCACCGGACTGAAAAACTTTCCAAGCGGGCTCACCATCTCCATCGGATGATTTAACAAAATCAATTCCATTTGCATTCCATCTTTCCCTCAAATCATTGGCATTCAGCCCTGATGAATCCGTAATTGAACCGGACAATGTTGAAAGAGAAATGAGTTTTCCACCTCGTTCCTCAACGAGATCAACCATCGCTGGCCCATGTTCCCCAAAACCTTCAATAGCGACCGTTTTATCCTTTAGAGTTACAACTCGATCAGCGGAAACAACAGGTCCCAAAGCAGTCAGGTACGTTTCAAGAGTATCTTCGCCGTGTGATTCAAAACGCATTGCTGACCGTGCATCAATGTCATACAAGTCTTGAAACGAGCTAGACAAAATACCTTTCCCAGCGTTAAGTCCCAGCATCCCCGTAGAAACATCATCTCGTATCTCAGTCACGAAATTTTCAAGAGCTTCATCTCTTTCCTCTGGTGCTGCATTAATCCCACCGGAAGCGCCGCCTCGTTGCATCTCAAAAGAAGCGAAAGTATACGTCATTGAGCGCGCAAGATCCTTCGCCCCACCTTGAAGTATTTTGGGCGCGCTCCGAACAACCCCAAATGAAGGAACCCCTTCAAGATCAGTTACGACAAAAGCATTTGTAGAAGATAATTTTCTTAACCCCACACCGTCCATTGTGCATGACACAAGAGAAAATTGGTAACTTTTGTAAATCTAATTAATAACTTCTATACGCAACAAACAATGCCAACTCTTCAAGAGCATCCAGAGCATCTTCATTTAAAGATGCCATCTTGAGCTCTTGCAATGCAATATTCGTCAATTTATTGATCTCTTTTTCAATAACCTGTTCAGCTCCAGTATCTACAATAACTTGCTGAATTTTCTCAACTTCACTATCAGATAATTCTTGATTCCCGATAAGCAGAAGAGTTTCTCTTTGTTGCGCATTGGATTCCTTATGGGCAGCAGCGACTAGAGAAGTGGGTTTCCCTTCTCGGAGATCATCTCCAACTGGCTTACCTGTCGAAGTCTCATTACCGAAAACACCCAAAATGTCATCTCGCAACTGGAAGGCGACACCAACTGGACGTCCAAAGGCTGTAAAAAAATCAGCGAAATCATCGTACCTACCAGCAATCGCAGCACCAAGATGCAAAGGACGTTGAACAGAATAACGGCCAGTTTTGTATTCAAGGATTCTTCTAGCTTGATCCTGATCAAATGTTTGTCGCGCACCGGACAAAACATCTAAATATTGACCAATGTTCACTTCAAGACGAAGCTCATCCCAGATTCTTGAAACTGAAGGCGTAAGATCCCCCATTAATTTATCAGCAATAACATGAGCCAAATCACCGACCAGAATAGCGACCGCCTCACCAAACTCTGTCCCATTTCCAGCCCAACTATTCTCATCATGTAAATTTGAAAAGCGTTTCCAGATAGATGGTTCGCCCCGACGAGAAGAAGAATGATCCATTACGTCATCGTGCGCTAAAGCAAAGGCATGCAACATTTCAATAGCTGCTCCGGCATTAATAGCGGTAAGCGATGACTCATCGCCACCAGCCCCTACATGTGCCCAATGAAAAAAAGCAGGGCGTATTCTTTTGCCTCCACTAAAAATAAGCGATTGAAGAGCATCAAAAGGAGCAGATAATGTTTCATCAACTGCTACCCATCTTTCCCGCTCAGTAGAAAGAACCTCAACTAAACGTTTCTCTATCGGACCAACAACTTCTGAAATTACAGATGGGTTTATTGAGTGGTTAAAGCTAGTATCTGAGTTCATTTTCACCCTTACTCAATGTAAACCACATGATGGGAGAATACCTTCTGAAATGCAATACCGTTCATCCAAGTGACAGAACCCTTATATTTGCGTTACCGTATAATTAGACACAGATGAGGTGAAAAGCCGTGACAAATATCAAATCCATCAAAGCTACGAAAGATGAGGGATCAGCCGATGAAGAGCTTTCCTGGCCAGATCCTGAAGATGCAATAGATTACGAAAAAGAACGTCTACACAGAAAACAAAGACTCGCAGCTGGCCTCCGGGTGTTAGGGCGACTACGACTCGCAGAAGGAGTAGCAGGCCATGTAACTGTTCGGGACCCCGAACATACTGATCGTTTCTGGGTCAACCCATTTGGAAAGAACTTTAAGCTCATGAAAGTATCAGATTTAATCTGTGTAGATCATATGGGAGAGGTTGTTGAAGGAGATCAGCCGGTCAATGACGCAGCATTTGCTATTCACTCACAACTACATCTGGCACGACCCGACATCATGGCAGCAGCGCATTGCCACGCCATGTATGGTCGGACTTTCTCTTCACTAGGGAAACCATTAAAGATGATTACCCAAGATGACACAATGTTCTTCAACGATGTAGCGCTATGTTCAGTCGGCAGTGGCGCAGTAGTCCTTGACGCTAATGTAGGGAAAGCCATGGCAACGGCGTTGGGAGATAAAAAAGCACTCATTCACCAAAATCATGGAGTTATCACTGCTGGAGGAAGTGTTGATGCTGCTGTTTGGTGGTTTGTGGCTCTTGAGCGGAGCTGCCAAAGTCAAATACTTGCCGAATCTGCAGGAACCCCAATAGAGATACCAGACGATCTTGCCCAGTCAGGATATGACCAGCAGGGCAGTGACCTTGCCGGTTGGTTTCAATTTCAACCGTGGTGGGAAGAACTTCTTCGCGACGAACCAGATTTCCTCGATTAGGCAAATCAGTTTTTTTTCTGATTTGTCGCGAAGTCAGAACCAAAATGTTCAAGTAATTTTGCGTCAGCATTTCCACCAAAGAGAATTTTTGCCACTTCATGAAGCCCTTCCGATGACCGCACGTCATCGTCGCGCGTAATCAGCGATATTTTGCTCCTTCGTCGAAGAAAATCATCTAATTTCACAACCATTTCAGTACTTGCAGTGTTATGTAACTCAACTCTCAGATAATCAGATGAATCCAAAATATCTTCAGCCATGGAAGGGTCCTCACGAATATCGTCAAGCATGTCAAAAGCTCTTCTCCCGTACCGACGCCAAAGTCGCTCAGATAATGGTTCTGCACCAGGTTTCTCACGAAGGTCGTCAATTCTCATACCCCGAGTCTGCCGGAAGAACGCTTTGCGCGTTTCACGGCCAGGCTCTCCGTACCAACGTCTCTGATCAGGGTTCAGGTGAACACCGAGAATCTGAACCGCATCAGCTACTTCCTCACCTACGTTAAGGCAGTCCGTGAGTTTCCCACCGAAAATTGAAACAACCTGTTTCGCGTGATCAATCTCCACTTCATGTTTTCTTGATAGTGCTGTCCAATCAACATTTTTGATACTCCTTGATTGTCTCCGAACAACTAAAGGCCGGACTCCGGAACGTTCAGCAATTATGTCACTACTCTGAAGAGGTGTATTTAAATCTAAACGATCATTAATTTGTCCTAAAAGAAAATCTCGATCTTCATCAGTGACCGAGGTGTGGGGATCAGAAACGCGCGTATCTGTAGTCCCTATTACAGATCTATTGCCCATTGGAATCACATAAAATAGACGTTGACTATCATCAAAGAAAGCCAAGACTCTCTCATTCGGTGTTAATTGATCAACGACGAGATGAACTCCTTTTGAGTACACAATTTGGTGGCGGGTGTGAAGGTTCCAGGACTGATTTAAACTATCAAGGAAAGGACCGGCAGCATTCACAATAACTTTTGCCTGAAGTGATAATGCAGAACCGCTTTCAACGTCTTTTAAATGGGCGAACCATTTCCCTTTCACGCGTTCAGCTGATTCTAATTCAACGTAGTTGACTGCAATAGCTCCCACATCCATAGCTGAGCGAATAAAACTAAAAACAAATCGTGCGTCATTATCTTTCAAATAGGCGTCAGCGTATTCAATTCCGCCCAACGTCCCGACAGTATTTACAACCGGTTCAATACGCTCAATTGTCTCAGCACTCATGGGGCGGGGAGCGTTTGTTTTAAAATTACCTATACCCCAGTAAGCGAAAGCCCCGACACCCACGAGCCAAGGTGGGAAGGGAGAAGTTTCGCCTAAAACTCCGAGAAAACCAATCTCTTGGACATTAGCTGGGTAAGCCCGCATTAATCGGTTACGGCTCATACATAGTTTCCGAACTAATGGAATTTCATAGTTTTCCAAATATTTTATGCCACCCCAGACAAGATTTGAAGACTGCTGGCTAGTGAAACCTGCAAAGTCACCGCGATCTATCAGCGCAACACTGGCACCGCGAGCTGCAAGAGCTGCAGCTGAAACTGCTCCATTAATACCCCCACCAACAATAAGAACATCAAATTCGCCGTTATCTAATTTGTCTAAGTTTGCTTCTCGTAACGCCACAATTTGACATTATCGCCACTAGAGAAATCCACAACTTAAAGTAAGAAAACGGTAGGAAACTCTACATCGTGAAACGAAGGTTTCTCGATGCCCGCTCACCCCATTCATCATTCCCCGACCAACTGATCCTTCCAGCATCTATTTCAACTTGTGGGTCTATTCTTCCGCAGGCCAACATCACGAAACTTCTACTATCAACGCTGATCTCAATGGTCGGGTTATCAACATGTTCAACAACGCTAGCCCGACCATCAACAAGAGCGAAGAGATCTCGTTCAATAGCCCCAGAAAGATGGAAAGCAATACTCATTCCATCTTCTAATCCAATTTTTTTACCAGCGATATACCCAAGAGACCCATGCACTTCATCAAGTGCTATTTCAGCATGTGGGCCAGAATCAATTGTTTCAATACCAAGGGGCATAGTTATATCGCGTTGATGCACCCAGAAGTCAAAGACGCGGATATTCATAAAGCGCCCATACGTGCCAGGACCAACTGGCGTCATGCACTCTAACGACCATGTTTCATCACTTAATCCAGCCAATTCCCGACGGCGATCATTCAAAATAGAGATTGAACGATCAAGAAGTTCTGTGGCACTAAGACTTTCAGTTTCGCTTTCAAACTCAGCCATTTTCGGGAAAGGCGGCCATTCTTCAGCATTCTGAGGCACCCATTTCAACAAGAGATTCTCTATACCCGCTAAATGAGTGACAACACCTTTTACATCCCAATCGGGGCAAAGTGATCGCGTTTCCCAATCAGATTCACTGAAATTTGAAATAAGTGATTCAAACTCATTGAAACAGTTCTCTAATGCTGGCATTGTGTCATTACGGTTACTCATGCATATCCCTAACTACTTTCTAAGGCTTCTGTGCTTGCTATAAAACTAGCGCCAAGTTAGAAAGAAATTAAATTTTCTTCTATTCGTTTCTTCTTATCTAGCGGATCTGGGCAAGATAGACATAAGGTGAATAGGTAAATTCTTATCGGAGGAACAATGGCTGGCTTAGAAACAACACCGGAAATGTTTGATCTCAGAATGTCGGAAGAAGTCCGACCACTCTTTGATGCAGTAACAAAATTCATAGCGGAAGAAGTAGATCCGCATACCAAAGAATTTTTTCAACTAGGTGAAGGCAGAGAAGAACGCTGGGGTTATGGAGAAGGGCAACTTGAACTTCTTGATTCAATTAAAGCAAAGGCGAAGGAACAAGGGCTGTGGAATTTCTTCTTACCAGACTCTGAAACAGGAGAAGGACTAAATAACCTTGACTATGCATATATAGCGACAGAACTAGGGAAAAACCCTATTGCTTCACAAAGCCTTAACTGTTCTGCTCCTGATACCGGAAATATGGAAGTTCTGGAGCGTGTCGGCACTAAAGAACAGAAAGATAAATGGTTAACTCCGCTACTCAACGGTGAGATTCGTTCCGCTTATGCAATGACTGAACCAGATATACCTTCGTCAGATGCTAAAAATATTTCCTGTAGAGCAGTTCTTGATGGTGACGAGTGGGTTATCACAGGAGAAAAATTTTACATTTCAGGAGCTGGAGACCCACGCTGTAAAATCATGATATGCATGGTCCAAACGAATCCAGATGGGCCACCGCATAAACGTCAGTCACAAATCCTTGTTCCTATGGATAACCCCGGAGTTGAAATACTTGGGCCATGCCACGTCTTTGGGAAAGATGACGCACCACACGGTCACATGCACCTTCGATTTAATGATTGTCGTGTACCCAAAGACAATATTCTTCTTGGAGAAGGAAGAGGATTTGAAATTTCTCAAGTAAGGCTCGGACCAGGAAGAATCCACCACTGTATGAGATCAATCGGAGCAGCCGAACGAGCAATTGAAATGATGGTAAAACGTGGACTGACCCGAGAAGCTTTCGGTAAGCCAATAGCGAGCCTAGGAAAAAATATTGAAGTTATAGCCAAAGCCAGAATAGAAATTGAATCTATGAGAAGAATGGTCCTAACCGCAGCAAAAGCAATGGACGAGTTAGGCAACGAAGCCGCACGAGTTTGGGTAAGTGCAGTGAAAGCTATGGTTCCAATTCGTGTCTGCCACATTATTGATGAAGCAATTCAAATTCACGGAGCAGCAGGTGTATCGCAATGGACACCATTGGCAGATATGTACACCAGCCAGCGAACTCTCCGTCTAGCCGATGGACCAGATGAAGTTCACTGGTTTGTTGTCGGAAGAGCTGAATTACGACGTTGGGAAGAAGAAGGTGGGATCAAATACGACCCTAAAGCCGACTACTACTCAAAAGATTCTAAGACGGTATTAACCGCAGGAATTTAACATATTCATTTATACGAATTAGAAATATCAAAGATAATCCATAATTAATAAGAGATACCTATGGAAGATTCCTCAAACGCTCCGAAATTTCATCTTGATAGAAGCCAATACAGTGAAGGGCTTCTTCGCTGGTTCAAAGGATCACATACCGATCATCAAAATGTTGAAATAGGAGAAATTGATATACCAGTAGCAACCGGATTTTCTAATGAAACAGTGTTTTTTAACATTTCATCCGACACTCAAGAAGGCACACATGAAGGACGCTATGTTGCACGAATCGAACCTGAAGATGGTGGCATGTTTCCTGTCCAAACACCAGAATGCGAAGTTTCTGTAGCGTTACAACAAAGAGTAATGCAAACGGTTCAAACAAATAGTGACGTACCGATTCCCATTCTTGGCAATCTTAAATCAAGCACATATTTAGGATTACCGTTCTTCGTGATGGGTCACGTTGATGGGAAAATTCCATCAGACCGCCCTAGATATACGGAAGAAGGTTTCGTTGTTGATGAAGCAACAGATCAACAACGAACACAAATGGTGCAAACCGGACTTCAAGCAATGGCGGGAATCCACGATATTGATTGGAAAGCCGCAGACTTACATTGGTTAAACCCATGTGACGGGCAACCAACACAAGCAAAACAAATAGAAATCTATAAAAACTATATTGAAAAAGAACTAAATGGACGAGATCACCCAGTTATGGTGTACGCGCTTAACTGGTTGGCCGATAATGACCCGCACGATGACCGTATCGGATTGAGTTGGGGAGATGCCAGACTCGGAAATATCATCTGGCAAGACTACAAACCAGCAGCAGTTGTTGATTGGGAAGCTTGCGCACTTAGCCCCACAGAAGCCGACCTTGGTTGGTGGTTAATGTTCGACAGGATGTCATTTGATGATGTAAACGTCGATCGGCTCTCTGGATACCCGACTAGAGAGGAACAAGCAGAGTACTATGAGCAAATTTCTGGTCGAGAAGTGCGCAACCCACACTATTGGGAAGTTTTTGCGATTATGAGATTCTGCGCGATCTTCATCCGCTTAGGTGACCGTCTAACAAACTCTGGACTTCTACCCCCAGAAATGAACCCAGCTGTCGGAAATATGGTGACAAGATCATTAGCAAACATCCTTGAGATAGATAATCCAACGCCGAGCTTAATAGGATAACAGCTAGTTATTTCTAGCTCGCATGCCACCATCAACTGGGACAGCGGCCCCCGTGATATAAGAAGCAGCGGGAAGCACAAGACTAAGCGTCACATGAGCGACCTCTTCTGGATTTCCAAATCTTTTCAAAGCTGTTCTTCTTCGTGCAAAAATCTTTTTTGCATCTAAAGGAATTTTTGCTGTCATTCCCGTATGAATAGGACCTGGGCAGACTGCGTTTACAGTCACACCCGATGGCCCAAGTTCAACTGCTAACGCTTTCGTCAATCCGACTACGCCGTGTTTGGAAGCTGTATATGGACTTATCGCCGCGGACCCTCCAAGACCTTCAGTACTAGAAATATTTACAATTCGTCCTTGCTGTTCACGGCAAAGGTCATCAAGACAGGCTCGTATCAGCCTCATCTGAGCATCAAGATTTACAGCGAAGGTAACATCCCAAAAATCCTCAAAATCAGGGCTATCAATAGGTCCTCCGACACTAACTCCAGCATTGTTTACCAAAATATCAATGGGTCCTAAATCTGACCTGACCTGCTTAGCAAGTTCTGATGGAGCGTTTCCATCCTGAAGATCAACGACATACCCTTTCGCTGATCCACCCGATTCCAAAATTTCACCAACTACAGTTTCAACCCCTTCAGCATTAATGTCACAAACAGCAACTTTTGCTCCCTCATCGCTGAACAGGTGAGCAGTGGCACGACCCATTCCACTAGCAGCCCCCGTCACAATAGCTACGCGTCCCTGTATCGATCTGCTTAATTCGCTTAAAGGTCCCACATCAAGATCTTACATGCACCACCGTCCTAAACTTCGAAGAAGATAACACCAATTTCCCAAAACCGGTGTACGGTTGCCAAGAGATCAATGCAAAGCACCATTTCTTCGCTGATCAAATTAGAAAAAGGCCCATGAACGAAGATCCAGTAGTCATTCCAAGAAGTTCATGGTTAACGCTCGCTGTTACTTCAATCGCAGCATTCATGATAGCTATAGAAACTTCTATCATTTCATTGGCATTACCTCAGTTACGAGCAGGATTTCCAGAAGCATCTGAAAGTAAACTTTCATGGATCGTTAACGCATACACAATCGGAGTCGCTTCACTACTACTTGTTTCGGGGTGGCTGGCAGACCGCTATGGACGAAAAAGACTTTTCTTCTGGGGACTATTCGTTTTTCTTATTGCATCCTGCGCAGCTGGTCTCGCACCTTCAGCGAATTTCCTTATCGCAGCACGGGTCGTTCAGGCAATAGGTGGAGCTATGCAATACCCGGCGGGTCTCGCTCTTCTTCTAGCAGCGTTCCCTCCATCAAAAATTCAAACTGCTATTGGAACATGGGGGGCAATGGGAGGCCTAGCTGCAGCATTAGGACCAACACTTGGCGCACTTCTAGTCGACGCGTTTGACTGGCAAGCGGTCTTTTTTATCAATGTTCCTGTCGCAGCCCTCGTTATCCTCTTTGGTCCCAAATGGGTAGCAGAAAGTTATAGCGATTCTATTCCCACCAAAGTAGACCTAATCAGCGTTCCACTAGCTTCCCTTGGAGTAGGAACAGCCATTTTCGCGATTACACAAGGAAACAAATGGGGATGGTCATCATTTGGGCTTATCACTTCATTCGCGATAGCAGCCTTACTTGTCCTCGCATTCATTGTGCGTTCACAACGTCATCCAGCTCCACTTTTTGACTTAGCCCTTTTTAAACTCAAAACCTTTTCAGTAGGAATGATAGGAACACTATTTTTCATCGTCGCGTTTTTCGCATGGCTTATTTCACTTCCCACATTCATACAGGGAACATGGGGTTGGTCTGTATTAAAAACCGGTTTTGCCATAGCACCAGGACCTCTACTAACAGCTTTTGTTTCCCCACCTGCCGGAAGATTAGCGGAAAGAATCGGGAATGGACCACTACTCACTATTGGGGGGATCCTTGGAGCGGGCGGATTAACATGTCATCTTCTCTTTACGAAAGTAGAACCTGACTACATAAAAGGAATACTTCTTCCAAGTCTACTTATCGGATTTTCCGCGGGCTTTGGCTTCGCACAACTCATTGGAGCAGCCATGCGCGATGTCCCCCGAGATCAATTTGGAATGGCAGGAGCTGGAAGAACCACCATATTCCAACTCTCACTCGCTCTTGGAGTAGCACTTGCCTTTACTATTATTGGCCGACCAGAAAACCCCAACGACGCTCTGGACGGTCTGCAGGCAACATGGATGATGGGTATCGGCTGTTTCGTGCTTCAAACAATTCTCTTTGCATTCTTCGGATCAGGAGAGAAAACCAAAGCTAATACGAGTTAGATTGCTCCTATGCAAGAAAAAGGAATAAATCGTATAGTTATCGCCGTATGGGATTTTGAACAAGGAAAGTACTACTTTGAAAAGCTGCTTGGCGCTGAATTCGCTCCAGAAAACACAGATGGGGAAGCAGCGTCGTTCGGTGTTCGTGTTGCTATGGCATGGGAAGCTGGAATAGAACTCATATCTCCGCTTCCTAATACCCAAAGCCCAATTCGAGATGATATGGAGAAAAATGGTGAAGGAATTAAAGGCATAGTTTTTGCCGTAGATGATGCAGATGAAGCAATGAAAAATGGGGAAACACTCGGTTTACGCTCCTATTATGACCTGGATTACACGCAGGAAGAGATCAATGAGAAGTGTCAGGGACGTTTTACAACCTATAAAGAGCATTTTATTTCAGCTAAAGAACCCCTAAACGCAACGATCCTCCTCGGTGAATTTTTTCTTCCACAAAAACACCAAAAAAGTAGTTCAGTTTGACGCATCTGAAGTCAGTACTAGTGTGATTAGTAGTTGCATTTTGCAAATTAAATTTAATGTTCAACGGGTTCCGTGAACACTATTCATTTCTGGGAGGGAAGATGAGTAAAAAACTACTTAAGTTAGTTGCGTTATTTCTTAGCTTCACCATGATCATGGCAAGTTGTGGTGGTGGTGATGATGATGGCGCAAGCAGCAGCAGCGAAAGCAGCAGCAGCGAAAGCAGCAGCGCGGCTGAAGAAGCTGAAGAGGCTGAAGAAGAAGCAGCACCTGCAGAAGCAGAAGAAGAAGCTGAAGAAGAAGCTGAGCCAGAGCCAGAGCCAGAGCCAGAGCCAGTTGAAGAAAGAACAG
>PAQG01000054.1 GCA_002709645.1 Acidimicrobiaceae bacterium | reverse complement strand
TTGGAGTCTGAGCAACTCCGGTCGCACGATCCGACGAAACAACCGCTACGTCGAAACCGATCAGCCCCTTGTCAAAAAACATTTCTGAAAGAAATCACAAATGTGAAGTCCTGCAGAATATTAACGATATCGGGTAAGTGTGACACAATGAACAAAGGAGGTATCTTCTTGTCTGAAGAATGTGATGTAGTCGTCCTTGGAACAGGTGTTGCTGGCTTAACTGCTGCTCTCGCAGCAGCTCATTCAGGATCGTCAGTGAGAATATATGAGAAGTCGTCACTGATAGGCGGAACTAGCGCAATGAGTGGCGGGATTATCTGGATGCCCAATAATCATCTACAGGAATTCGCAGGAGTTGACGACTCAAGGGAGAAAGCTCTCGCATACTTAGAATCCCTTTCACTTGGCCAAATAGATTCAGATATGGCATCTACTTTCGTAGATAAAGGTCCAGAAATGCTTCAGTGGATAGAGAAAGTAACCCCATGTTCATTTCATATAATTGATAATTATCCTGATTACCACCCAGAGCATCCAGGTGGACTTCCACAGGGTGGGCGTTCACTTGATAACGGGCTTTTCGCCCTACCCGAACTTGGAGAATGGGCTACAAAAATAAGGAATCATGAACGAGGCAATCCTGTAATGCTTACTGAAACGCCATTAGGGGGGGCAACAGTCACACCAGACCGCACAGTTCTTGGAGAAAGATCTGACAAAGGTCAAATAGGTATGGGACTCGCATTAGTTGCGGGTTTGCTCAGTGGGCTTCTCGATATGGGAATCGAACCACAAACTCAGAGCCAAGCTAGTCAACTTATTAATACCAGTGAAGGTGTCACTGGGGTAACGGTCATGCAGGGTGGGAAGCCCATAGACGTAAAAGCTAGGAAAGGAGTCATTATTGCTACCGGTGGTTTTGAGTGGAACAGTGAACTCGTTAGAACTTTCCTTCGTGGACCGATGACTGCTCCAGCAGGTTCGCCAGAAAACACTGGCGATGGTCTTCAGATGGCGATGGAAGTTGGGGCAAAACTTGGCAATATGCGTAACGCATGGTGGGTCCCAGTAGTACGGATCCCCGGAGAGGAACTTTTCGGCCACCCTTCCGTCCGGCTAATTCTTTTGGAACGGACACGCCCTCATTCGATCATGGTTAACAAATATGGTAAACGTTTCACCAATGAAGCAGGGAACTACAACGCAATGGGAGGAGCATTTCATGCATTTGATCCACACAAATTTGAATACCCAAATGAACCATGCTGGTTGATCTTTGATCACCGTCACAAACTTGATTATGAAGTTGCAGGATGCCGAGCGGGTGAACAAACACCAGAATGGATGTTTTCTGATAATTCGATCGAAGGGTTAGCGTTGCAAATAGGCGTTGAAGGGGCAACTCTCCGTGAAACCCTTACCCGCTTCAATAGGCATGCTGCAGAAGGGAGTGACCCAGATTTCCATAGAGGAGAAAGTGCTTACGATACGTTCAATGGAGACCAATCTATTGAAGGGATTCAAGCCACTCTTCAACCGTTAGATACCGCACCGTTTTATGCGGTAAGAATTGAAAGCGGCTCTTTAGGAACAAATGGGGGCCCAAAAACTGATGTTTCGGGAAGAGTTCTCTCGCTCGCTGGTGGCGTTATCCCTGGACTGTACGCAGCGGGCAACGCTATGGCAGCACCAACAGGAATGGTTTATGGCGGTGCTGGAGGCACGTTAGGGCCCGCAATGACATTTGGCTACATAGCTGGCATGACTGCCGCTAGTCAGTAACCCCATGCCCTTGCTTATTTTGTTTCGCTATCGCCCGAGCGGCTTCACGATCAGCTTCTCGTTGAGCGATGGTTCTTCGCTTGTCAACAAGGTTTTTCCGTCTGGCTAAACCCAACTCAACTTTCGCCCGACCATTCTTGAAATACAAAGTTAGTGGAATTAGAGAAAGCCCTTTTTGGTCAATTTGTGACTGTAGCTTAAAGATTTCTTTTTTATGGAGTAGAAGTTTTTTGGGACGATCAGGTTCATGTGCAAAAGCAGCACTCGCATGGTCATAGCGACTTATATGGCATGAATTAAGCCAGATTTCACCATCATGGATTCGACAGTATGCTTCGGCTATTTGAGCTTGAGCATTGCGTAGTGATTTGACCTCGCTACCGAACAGAACCATTCCCGCTTCGATAGTGTCAAAAATTTCAAACTCTCTTCGAGCTTGACGGTTTGTCGCTACAATTTTTTTCCCATTGGATTTCATAATAATCTGAGGCTAGCGCCAGTATTGAAATAGATCAGGAGCATTCGGAATTTTCCTCTCCCGTGAAAAGTTTCAAAGACATTATCGGAGATAATATGGGTAGATGCTATCCATTGCAGCTGAAATCAGAAATCAGATACTTCAACACGCTATTCAGGAAGTGCCCAATGAAGCTTGTGGACTATTTGCTGCTGAGAAAGGGGCTTCAGAAATAGATACATTCTTTCCTATGCGCAATATTGCAGAATCTAGGACTATTTATCAACTAGACCCTCTTGAAATGATGAAGGTTGAATCTGAAGCCGATCAAAAAAACATCCAAATTATCGGAGTGATGCATAGCCATACCCACACACCTGCGTACCCATCACCCACTGACGTTAGTGATGCTGCAAATTTTGACCCCCTTGGACTGTGGCATTACTTAATTGTTTCTTTGGAAAAAGAGGATCCATCTATTCGGAGTTTCCGGATCAAAGATGGTGAAATTTCCGAAGAAGAAGTGAGAGTCACCTAAATTCTGTTTGCAAAATCGTGGGAAGAGGATGAAGTTCGCCAAGTCAACGACATACTAGAACGTATGTCAGTTCATTCAACAGTCATGGACCTAATTGGGAATACACCTATTATTGATGTTTCTGACTTAAGCCCAAATAGCGATGTGGGAATTTATGCAAAATTAGAAAGCCAAAACCCTGCTGGTTCCGTTAAAGACCGGATTGCAAAATCGATGGTCCTAAAGGCAGAAGAGGAAGGATTATTGAAAGAGGGGAGCATCATAGTAGAGCCCTCATCAGGGAATACTGGGATAGCTCTAGCCATGATTGCATCTATCAAGGGCTATCACCTGAAAATAGTCCTACCGGAAAATGTGTCAATTGAACGAAAACAATTGTTGCAGGTTTGGGGTGCGGAGATTATTTCCTCTCCAGGTGATTTGGGATCCAATGGAGCAGTAAAGCTTGCTCAACGCTTATCAGAAGAAAATCCCGAATGGGTTTTCCTCTACCAATATGGGAATGAAGCAAACCCTGATGTGCATTACCGCACAACAGGCCCTGAGATCCTTCGGGATATTCCTGAAATAACTCATTTTGTCGCTGGTTTAGGGACGTCGGGCACTCTAATGGGGGTAGGTACTTATTTGAAAGAGCAGAATCCTGATATTGAAATTCTCGCTGTTGAACCTCCATCCGGTGAGTCAGTGCAAGGCCTACGCAGTTTAGAGGATGGTTTTATACCGCCTGTGTTTGAGAAATGGGATGGAATTCAATTGCTAGATGGGAAGCGTATTATCCGCCCTGCAGAGTCTCTGGAATACACAAGACTTCTTACAAAAAAAAGTGGCATCTTTTGCGGAATTTCTTCCGGCGCAGCATTAGCAGGTGCTATAAGGACTGCGGAAAAAATTGACACCGGTAAAATAGTTTTTGTGGTCTGTGATGGTGGATGGAAGTATCTCTCAACTGGAGCCTGGTCAGGGTCTTTAGAGCAAGCGGCGGATTCAATTGGCTCGATTATCTATTTCTAATGACAGTGAAGCGTGAAATTACAAAGGATATTTTGTGTGAGTATCAATCAGTTTTGCCCTACGATTGAAGATCGTGGATAACCAACGGCCAATAGGAATCTTTGATTCAGGATTTGGAGGGCTCACTGTGGCTCGCGCTGTTATAGATCTCCTGCCTGAAGAAGACGTAGTTTATTTCGGTGACACGGCGCGATATCCATATGGCCCCCAACCGCTTCAACAGGTTAGAGAATATGCAGAGGAGATCACTGATTTTCTAGTCGCAGAGCATAATGTGAAAATGGTCATTATTGCTTGTAATACTGCTGCTGCTGCAGCGTTGGGTAGTCTTGGGGATACCTTGGAAATCCCAGTGGTAGGGGTAATTGAGCCGGGAGCGCAAGCTGTCGTAGAGGTGTCTACCCAAAAAAGAATTGGAGTGATCGGTACCGTAGGAACTATAAGCAGCGGGGCTTACCAAAAGACTATCCAAGCAATAGCAGACCCCAGTACAAAAGTCACATGTATTCCCTGTCCTGGGTTTGTGGAATTTGTAGAGAGAGGAGAGTCATCTGGCGAGCAGATACAAATTCTTGCTCAGCGCCTACTTGATCCTATTGTCAAAGCAGATGTAGATGCTCTACTTTTGGGGTGTACGCATTACCCATATTTAGCGAGAGCGATTGGTTCTGTTGTAGGTGAGGACGTTGTTCTCGTCTCTTCGGCTGACGAAACAGCGTTTGCCGTTTCAAAAATCCTCAAGGAAAGAAATTTAGAGTCTCCACAGAGAAAAACCGGAAACCGAACATTTATTTCATCAGGGGATGTATCTTGGTTTGCAGAGTTAGGGCAGCGACTTTTCGGCCCTGAGCTAGAGTCGGCAGAGTCCCACGAATGGAGTACAGGCTCATGACAGAATCCCCCCTTAAAATAACTGTTCTTGGCTGTAGCGGCAGTTATGCTAGCGCAGGCGGTGCTTGCACTGGATTTCTAATCCAAAGTCCCAAAGCAAATGTTTGGCTAGACGCTGGTCCCGGAACACTTGCAAATTTGCAAGAATACCTAGATCTCTCCGACCTCACAGCAATTGTCCTAAGCCATGAACACGCAGATCATTGGCTTGAACTGCCTGTCGTCTACAATGCAATTCGCCATTATGTTCTTTGCGACCCAATACCAGTCTATGGGACGCATGGAACATTGAGTTTAGCTAGAAGCATGTGTGAATCTATTGAAGAATCCTTTGCTTGCGAAGTTGTTAAAGATAAAGATTCTCTTCATATCGGTGACCAGTTTTGGCAATGGTCACGAACCCAACATTATGTAGAAACCCTCGCCTGTAGAGTTAACGTTGCAAATTCAAGTTTTCTTTTTACTGCTGACACAGGGCCAGAGTGGGATGTCAAGTCGCTCGGCGAAGATGTCAACTTGGTTATTTCAGAATCAACGTTTCTCTCAGATAGGGAAGGGGAGGAAATACTTCACCTTTCAGCTCGACAAGCCGGGTTATTAGCTTCAAATGCAAATGCTGACAAATTAGTGCTGTCGCATCTTGCTCCCGGGGAAGATGAAACCGCACACTTGAATGAAGCAAGATCTGTTTTTGATGGACCGATATCTCTTGCTTCTGTTGGGAAACATTACGTAGTCTAAAATCTTTCAGGAAGGGAATTCATAATGGATAGGCCAGATAGTAGGGAACCGGATCAACTACGAGAGATAACTTTCGTACGTGATTTCACCACGATGGCAGATGGTTCAGTGCTCGTTTCATTCGGGGATACTAGTGTTCTTTGTACAGCATCAATAGATGAGGATGTTCCACGATGGATGAGAGGGTCCGGCACTGGTTGGGTTACAGCAGAATACTCGATGCTCCCCGGATCATCTCCCGAACGGGTCCGAAGAGAAACAAAAGGACCGAAAGGTAGAACACAAGAAATTCAACGCCTTATCGGAAGATCCTTAAGGGCAGTGTGTGATATGAAAAAATTAGGAGAACGCCAGATAACCGTAGATTGTGATGTTCTCCAAGCTGATGGGGGGACTCGGGTAGCATCAATTTGCGGTGGATTCTTGGCACTCCATGATGCGCTTTCTCGATTAGTACAAAAAGGAGAACTTTCGTCACACCCGATTATTGAAGCGTGCGCTGCAGTTTCAGTAGGTATTATCTACGGGGAACCTAGGCTTGATCTTCCTTACGAAGAAGACTCAAAGGCCGATACGGACATGAATGTAGTAATGACTGAATCAGGGGAATTCATTGAAATCCAAGGAACGGCAGAAAAATTTTCCTTCACACGAAGTGAGTTAGATGCTCTTTTGAAACTCGCCGAGAAGGGAATTCAAGAGATAATAGGGTTGCAGAAAGAGCTAATAGAGACACCCCCTAGTTCTTAATATGCAATTAGTTTCAGCAACAGCCAATCCGGATAAGTTTATTGAAATCGTTGAAATACTGCCAGCACAGATTGAATTGTTGCCACGTCCTACCGATATCCCTGATGTGGTAGAGGATGCTGATGATTTAGCGGGGAATGCGAGACTTAAGGCTAATGCGATCATGGAAGCTACAGGATTGGCAACTATAGCTGATGATACAGGTTTGGAAGTTGACGCATTGCAGGGTGCCCCAGGTGTTCACTCGGCACGTTTTGCAGGTGACTCTGCGACTTATGAAGAGAATGTTGCCAAACTGCTTAAAAACTTAGAAGCTGTTGCTATTGAAAACCGAACTGCAAGATTTAGAACAGTAGTGTTGATCGTGTGGCCAGACGGGAATGAAACCATAGCCCATGGAGTCGTTGAAGGGCGAATAACTGAAAACCCGATAGGGGAATTAGGTTTTGGATACGATGCGGTTTTCTGTCCGAATGAAGGGCGAGGTAAAACGTTTGGGGAAATGACAAATAGTGAAAAAAATCTTATTAGCCACCGAGGTAAGGCATTACGGTCACTGAGTGAGAAACTGGGATTACGTTCTTAACGTTCCTGCGTGGCTTTACTTGCCAATAACATCAACACGCTTCCTAGAAGTGTCGCGCCAAAAGAACACATCCATGCGACCCCATAACCGAAAGTGTCGGCTACAAGGCCGAACCCTATTGGGGAGATCATTGCTCCCAATCGGATACTTGTTTGTAAAGTAGCAGTGGCAGCTCCTGGTTCCTCAGGATGCTGTTCAATCACACCAAGTAGCAGAAGCCCTGGCCACGACCATCCGATTCCAAACACAAAAAGCGCTCCAAGGAGAACACTTCCTTTGGACCCTATGGAAAAAAGAATGAAAGCAAATGATCCAAGCAGAAGCGATATAGCCACAGCCTTAAATCGATCAAAGCTGAAACGATCTGCAAGGTAACCCCACCCGAGTCTCGCTATGATCATGACAACACCCCCGAGTCCCAAAATTAACCCAGCGAAACTTTCGGAGTAGCCAGCATTTTTTGCTGTTGTCGTTAGGAAACCTGAAACAGTAACTACCGCAGCGCCTGAGAACGCTCCCGCCATGGAGATAATTTGCAAATGCCTTGAACCCCACATCTCTCTTCGCGATGGAAACCTTTTTGATTTCGAGACTATTACTTTTGGGATAATTAACCATGCCGGTATAGCGAGGAAGGAGAAAACGAGGAAGGCGCCGCGCCAGCCAAACAGTATTCCCAAGGTGGGGACCGCAAAGCCAGCCAATGCTGTTGAGAAAGGAACAGCCGATTGTTTGACAGCCATAGCTATACCTTGCCTGTCTGGAGCTACTCCAGTAGATATTAAAGTATTGGTTGCTGGTTGAATTATGCCTTCTGCAACTCGATTCAAACCTATACAAAGAAGAAGTAGAAGATATGTGTTGCTAATAGTTCCAGTTAAGAATGCTGCGAGGGCAGCAATTGCCACGCCAATGCGCAGAATCAACTGCGGGCCTCGTTTGTCAGCAACTCCACCAGCGGTAGACATAACAACACTTGAAATGAGATACCCAAAAGTCAGTAAAGCACCTAATTCAGTATCTCCAAATGAAAGATCTTCTTTTATCTCGGGAGCATAAGCACCTATTAAAAAACCGGGAAGAGCAACAATTGTGATTGAAGCAGCTGCAGCACCTGTCGGGCGCCAAAACGCTTTAATAGTGTCGTCCTCAGACGTGTTTTCAACCATTGAATGAAACTACTTCCAATTCTCTTGTAAACAGACATCATCTCAATATTGTCATATTGACTATTTAAACTGGTAAGATAATACGAAACTAACTAAGGAATGAATTGGAAGATAGATTTCAAAAATCATTAGCACTTTATACTGATCACTATGAGTTCACGATGCTTGATGCCCTAGTTAAAGCAGGGCATGCGGATCGGAAATCAACTTTCGAAGTATTTACTCGCGAAATCTCACTTGGACGACCTTTCGGGGTTTTCGCCGGAGTTATGCGCGTCTTGCAAGGTATTGAAAATTTCCTATTTGATGAAGATCACCTTCATTACTTAGAGGAACAAAACATTATCTCTAGTCTTACAAAAGATTGGTTAAGGGAATTTCAATTTAGTGGAGACCTCACAAGTTATAAAGAAGGGGAAATCTACTTTCCCCGTAGCCCAGTGCTCACTATTGAAGCTCCATTGGGAGAAGCTCTTATTTTTGAAACCTTTATTCTCTCAATCCTCAATTTCGACTCAGCCATTGCTACTGCTGCAAACCGAATAGTTGAAGCAGCAGCGGGACGGTTTGTCATGGAGGCTGGATCTAGGAGAGTTACGCCAGAAGCGGCAGTACATGCAGCTCGAGCCGCTTATATCGGTGGCGTAGACGTTACGTCAAACCTTGAAGCAGGGAGACGATGGGGGATCCCTACTGCTGGAACTGCTTCACACGCGTTCACACTTGCGTTTGAATCAGAAATTGAAGCATTTGAAACCCAATCAGAATACTTAGGTAAAGATTCAATTTTTCTGGTTGACACATACAACATAGAAGAAGGTATTCGTAATGCGGTAAGAGCGTCTAATGCGAATTTGAAGGGAATTAGAATAGATTCCGGAGATTTGGCCACGGAAGCACAAATTGCTAGAGAGTTGCTTGACAGTTTAGGGGCGCGTCAAGCTCAAATAATGGTTTCGGGAGATCTTGACGAATATCGGATCATGGAATTGGTGAACGAACCAATAGATGCATTTGAGTCAGGCCATAGACTTGTAACTGGATCCGGATCCGGATCCGCAGGTTTTGTATACAAACTTGTAGAAATAGAGGAACCCTTTCATAAAGATAAAATGAGGCCAGTAGCGAAGAGTTCAAAAGGAAAAATTTCAAAAGGCGGACAAAAAATCGCTAAGAGAAAGCTCAACCTTGCCGGGACTGCCATTGAGGAATCTCTATTCCTGAAGACTTACGGAAACACAAATGTTCCATCCGGAAATTATAGGGATCTCCAATCACAACTCATTGAAGGGGGAATCGTAAAGGAGAATTTGTCTTTGGAAGAAGCGAGAACTCATTTAACGAAAGTTCTATCCGAAATCCCAGAAGAAATACGGTTACGCGTACAGGATGACCCTGCTGTTCCAACAGTCGTCTATGGGGGAAGTGGAGAGGATGCATAATTCTACGAAAGCTCTCTTGATAGTAGATGTGCAGCCCACATTCTGTGAAGGCGGTTCATTGCCAGTCCAAGGTGGAAATGAGGTAGCTGCAGATATTGCAAGATTTCTCAAATCTGACCACGGATATCAGCATGTCATAACAACACAAGATTGGCATATACAACCAGGACAACACTTTGCTTCAAGTCCTGACTATATAAATACTTGGCCCGAGCATGGGTTAGCTGGCTCAAAAGAAGCAGAACTTCACCCCGAACTGGAGGATGTCAAGCATCTCATAACGCATAAGGTTAAGAAAGGTATGTTTAACGCAGCATATTCTGGGTTTGAAGGGGTAGACGAGCAAGAAATAGGACTAGATCAAACTCTTCAAAGAAATCATGTAACGCATATTGATGTTGTAGGGCTAGCCCTTGATTATTGTGTGAAAGCCACAGCGATTGATAGCGTTGGTCATGGGTATAGCACAAGAGTTTTAACTCAATTCTCTGCAGCGGTTGCCCCAGAGACAATCGATTCCACAATCTCAGAACTCAAAAATGCTGGTGTGGAAACAGTGGGGTACTAATGGGTAGCGATAAAAACCTTACGCAAGAACGGTTGTCTGATGAAGATCGTCTCTTTGTTAGAAATTACGAACCAAGAGATTACCCACCAAATGCAGTAACAGCTGATGTTATTTTGCTGACTATTCGATCTGGGAGATTAGCTGTTCTTCTAGTAGAGAGGGCCAATCCACCTCAAAGTGGATCATGGGCGCTACCTGGTGGGCATCTCAACCCAGATGAATCTATCACGCAAACAGCTCTCAGAGAGCTTGCAGAAGAAACAGGACTAACAGCAGAACCGGCGCATTTGGAACAACTGCAGACATATTCAACTCCTGGAAGAGATGCCAGAGATATCAAAATGAGGGTCACTTCAGTTGCATATCTTGCATTTATGCCAGATCCAGGAACCCCTCGAGCAGGTTCTGATGCAAGGTCAGCACGTTTCTGGGCAGTAGATGATCTACCTGAATTTAACCCTTCACTTAGTGCCGACGAAGGTCCAATCTTAGCATTTGACCATGCGGACATGCTTCGCGATGGCCTTGAGCGAGCAGCATCAAAACTTGAATACACCACGCTTGCGACAGCTTTCGTTGATGACCAGTTTACAATTTCAGACTTACGACATGTCTATGAATCCGTCTGGCGGAGCAACATTGATCCGGCGAACTTCTCACGAAAGGTGAAAGCAACACCTGGATTTATTGACTCCACGGGTGTTAAGAGAGCTACAGGTCGTGCTCCAGCTGGCTTATATGTAAAGGGCGCAGCAGATATCATCTCCCCACCTTTTTTTAGGCCATCTGAACCATGAACTATTACTACATGTCATCATTGTCAGTTATTCACGTAACGCAGATAACCTTACGAAATCAAGCGCCGGTGGCGGAATTGGCAGACGCGCAGGGTTTAGGTCCCTGTGTCCATTAGGATGTGTGGGTTCAAGTCCCACCCGGCGCACCAATAGATATTAAAACATGGCTTCTGACCTTGAAGCCTCTAAAATTGAAAATAATTAGAACCTAAATAATTAGGAGTAATCAGAACATGGCTATACCTACCAAAGCATCCGACGACGTTTCCCGAATGGGCGGGCAATTCAACGTTTATTCACAGCTATTACGAAACCGAATTGTGATGCTTTGGGACACTGTTGATGATGAGATCGCTAAAGAGATCACCGCTCAACTTTTATACCTTGAAGGAGAAGATTCTGATAAAGATATATGGCTTTACATTAACTCTCCTGGTGGTTCCGTCACAGCAGGAATGGCAATTTATGACACGATGCAATTGATTAAACCAGATGTAGCAACTTTATGTTTAGGTTTAGGCGCATCAATGGGGCAATTCCTGCTTGGTGCAGGGGCTTCAGGAAAAAGATACTCATTAAAACATGCAAGAATAATGATGCATCAACCCCTTGGCGGTATTCAAGGACAAGCTTCCGATATAGCGATTCAGGCAGAGCAACTAAGTTATATAAAAAAACTGATGGCTGAATTAATAGCTGGACATACAGGACAATCTGTTGACCAAGTACAAACAGATTCAGACAGAGATAGATGGTTTACCGCTGACGAAGCTAAAGAATATGGAATCGTCGATCATGTCATTACAACTAGAGGAGAAGTCGACTAAAGAAGTAGAACGATCCTAATTATTTAAATCTAAAGGGATTGGAGCTACTGGAACAGGGTTATCTTCTTTAAAAACCACTCCACATTCGTTTCGACCATAAATTGATAAAGCTTCAATCGAACTGGATGCATTATCAATATCTTTTTGGAATTGCAGTAGAGCACTCGGGCGATCATTGGCCGAAACAGAAACAAGCGCCTGCAATATAGATATGTAAAGATTCGTAACAGTTGTAGCCTCTTCGGAGATAGTGGCAGGAGCCATTTCAGCGAAACTTGTTAAATCCTCCCCAGCTAGCGTAACGGTATTTGGTTCATCAAAATCAAAATTATTCACTGGCGCATTTGGAGAAGCAATATCGAGAAATTTCTGACAAAAAGCTAAAGGATCTTCTTGTGGATTTGACGAACATCCAACAACAATCGCAACGAAGAGAACGATGCTGAGAAAATGGGAAATTCGAATCATCTCAAGAGTTGTTGGCGATATCCCTTAAAGCGGAGATAGCGTTCGCAGGTCCCTCCGGATGGTTGAAGACTGCGCTTCCTGCAACAAAAACATTTGCACCTGCAGAGGTCGCTTGGGCTATGGTCCCTTCGTTTATCCCACCATCAATTTCGATATCAACTGTAAGACTTTGTTCCTCAATTGATTCTTTGAGGGTCTTGATTTTGGGTTCTTGTGACGCTAAATATTTTTGACCACCAAAACCTGGGTTCACTGACATGATCAACACCTGGTCAACTAAATGGAGGACATGTTTTATTGAGTCAAGGGGTGTAGATGGATTTAGTGTCACACCTGCTTTAGCACCTAACTTTAAAATCTCATTCAGAGTTCGATCAAGATGTCTGACTGATTCAACGTGAACCATAATTAACTCACAGCCTGCTTCAATGTAGAGAGGTGCTAACAAGTCAGGGTCTTCAACCATGAGATGTGCTTCAAATGGTATAGAAACACATTTCCTGCAAGAAGCAACAACATCTGGACCAACAGTTAAATTAGGCACGAAATTCCCATCCATAATATCCCAATGAATTCTGTCGGCTCCTGAATCTTCTAACATCTGGACCTCATCTCCTAGGCGACTGAAGTCAGCAGGGAGGATCGAAGGGCAAATTTCAATGGATGAATCGTCAGTTCTTGAGACCATTCTCTGGTTCCTCCTTTGCCCCTAAATCAAAAATCTCACGTAGGGATATTCCATTATTGCCGAAACAAGAGCCCCTAGAGGGGGATTTCCTGTCAACTTAATGAATTTCTTAATAATTGCCTAGATGCTGTGAACCTACTCGAAAAAGATCACACCCGGATTTAGGATCCCTATAGGGTCAAAAACATTTTTCAGATCCTTGAATAATCTAATTTCTTCAGGTGTTCTTCTGAGATGCAGATATGCCGCTTTTGCTCTGCCGATTCCATGTTCGGCAGAAATGCTTCCTCCTAAAGAAGACACAAATTCAAGAACCGCTTTGTCTATCGTCAGATCATTTTCGTTGGGCCCTATGACGTTAACGTGGATATTGCCATCGCCAGCATGACCGAATAAATATGTTTCGCTATCTGAAGCGCATCCTTCCACAATTGACCCAACAGTATTCATAAAATATGGAAGTTGATGATGGGGGACAGTTACGTCAAGTTTATGAGGGATTCCTACACCTGAGATCGCTTCGGTGTGCAATGACCGGTAACGCCACAGACGTGATCGGCTGGCTTCATCCTCGCCGATCGCAACCGACTCAGTGTTTTGGAGAATCTGCCCATGGTTACTTGCTTGAATTCGTTCTAGAACTCCTTTCGGTCCAGCAAATTCAAGTAACAAATACGTGGAATGCTTGCCTCCCCATGGTGGTTTTATTTCAAATCGGTTACAGACGAGAGCTAAGCCATTTTGGAAAAAGATTTCAGAAGCTTGCATATCTTGGTTAGTGCTTGCGAAAAGTCTGGCGATATCAAGGGCTTCCTCTACTGACTCTAACCCGACAAGTACTACAACCTTTTCTTCCGGTTTTGCCCATAGGCCTAATCGGGCTCGGGTGATTACCGCAAGTGTTCCCTCGCTTCCACACAAGAAACTAGGCAAGTGGTAACCAGTATTATCCTTTACTAAACCACGGATGTCTCCAACGATAATCCCCTCAGCGGTAACAGCTTCAACACTGATTAATTGTTTTCGGGTATCACCATAACGAATTACATGGTTACCACCGGCATTTGTTGCGATTGTGCCCCCTATGGTCGCAGATTCACGTGCGCTAAAGTCAACCCCATACACCCAACCATTCTTTGCGGCCTCTCTTTGGACAGTGGATAAAGTAGCTCCTGCATCTGCAATCAATTGGGCAGGAGCTCCATCAACAAATTCGATTTTGGTCATTTTCTTTAGCGAAAGAACCAATTCGCCGTTCATGGGAACCCCCCCACCCACCATTCCTGTGTTTCCCCCTTGGGGTACGACACTAATTCTGTTAGATGAACACCACTTGAGAATCTCAGCAACCTCTGATGTTGAAGTCGGTAAAGCAAGGGCAGTCGAATGACCCTGGTATCGTCTAGTCCAATCACTAGTGGCCCCCGAGATAATATCTTGATCCTCTTCAATTACATTTGGTCCGATTATTGCTTTCAATGATTCTAAATTCACATTCTGAGCGTAATCTGATACAGCAGAATGCAAAAGAGTAATGAATCTTTAAATTGTCCGAAGTCAGGTCTAAGGCTTCTTTACTCCTAGACTTTTAAAGAGTGAATATGAAAATAGCAACTAATAGTCAAATGCGGTCCCCATACCCACTCTGCATTCGTTTCTTTACCGAGATGAAAGCCCTTGGTATAGAAGAAGTAGTCATTTCACCGGGCTCAAGGAGTACGCCTCTCGTTCTTTCAGCACACGCTGTTGGTCTGGAGACAAAGGTCTTTCTTGATGAACGCAGTGCGGGTTTCTATGCACTTGGAAATGCTAAATCCTCAGGGGTTCCGTGTATCTTAATCAGCACATCAGGGACAGCTTCTGCAAATTATCTACCGGCAATAGTGGAAGCTAATCACGCTGGAGTTCCGATGATCGTATGCACTGCTGATCGGCCTCCAGAACAGAGGCAATGGGGAGCAGGTCAAACTATAAACCAAGTGAATTTGTTCGGCAGTAATGTCCGTTGGAGCTATGACCTACCTGTAGCGACAGAAGCGGATGAAATGCTTGCACGCAATATCGCTTTACGTGCTTGGGAACGATCAATGGCTACACGAGGGCCTGTCCATTTAAATTGGCCTTTTCGAAAACCTCTTGAGCCAGATATTGAACTGTTCGTACCTGAAGCGACATTAAAGCCATTTGAAATCACAAATGATTCATATCACGCTGGTGGAAGACTTAAAGAATTAGCAACAGAATATGAAAGAGGGGTAATAGTCGTTGGGCCGAACGATTTTCCATGCGAGACCCTGCAACAGATAGCCATTTTCGGTCGTATTGCTAGTTGGCCTATTTTAGCTGATCCAGGATCTCAAATGAGAGGTGGCTCAATTGCAGAAGGATCAAACGTTGTTACAACTGGAGAAATACTTTGTGGTTCAGTTAGTTTCACTGAGAGCCTTGAAGAGGCTGAAGTTATCATACACGTTGGTTTAACTCCCACTTCAAAGGGGTACCAGACTTGGATAACGGAAAATCCTCCCGCAAAGCAAATACTCATTGATCCAGGAGTGGACTGGAGTGACCCATCTCATCAGATCGCAGAAGTGTACCAAGGGAATCCATTTGGTGCTTTCTCTGACACAGAAAAGCAAATACGCTCTACTTCTAATTGGCTAGAGAAATGGAAGGAAGCCGATACTCTAGCTAATTCAGTTGTGAAGGATCTAATAGGATCTGGAGATACAAATGAAATCGCAACAATCCATGCTGTGCGTATGGGAGTTCCTGAAGGGGCAACTATAGTCCTTTCGAATTCAATGGTTATTAGAGACGCGGAACTAGCATTCCTAAATACTGGTACTTCATTTCGAACTATTAGCAATAGAGGCGCTAACGGAATTGATGGGCTTGTTTCAACCAGTACTGGTGCTGCTCATCGGACGAATAGAAAAGTAGTTGCAATCATCGGGGACATCGCCGCAACTCATGACATAGGGGGTTTCCTCGCAGCTAGCCGGTTGCAAACAGATCTGACGGTAGTCGTCTTTGATAACGGTGGAGGAGGAATCTTCTCCCTCCTACCAATATCAGAATCTATAGAAAGAGAAACGTTTGAAAGGTTCTATATGACTCCACCTAATGGGCAGTTGCCAGAAATGTTAATTGCTGCAGGTATCTCTGTAGAAATGCCGACTTCACTTAAGGAATTAACTCAACAGGTTCAATCTTCTCTTGCTGATGGAGGGTTAAAGGTAATCTGGTACCAAACCGATAGCACGGCTACCGCCGATGGATTCAAAGCGATCAGAGAAAATTTCAACACTCAATTTGCTAGGTAGTCTAGAAATGCAACAAATAAATATTTCGCTCTATGTGCCCCATGTGAAGAAGATAAGCACAGTGCTGATGCTTCATGGTTTCACAGGAAGCCATAAAGCGATGGAGGAACTATCAAGTTTGCTTCCCTATGATTGTGTCGCACCTGACCTAATCGGACATGGAAGAAGTCCTTGCCCAGATGAACTTTCCCCTTATCGCATGAAAGAGATGGTTAAGCAGTTGGATAGCGTAATGGGAATTCATCTACGAAAACCGGTAGATCTTCTCGGGTATTCAATGGGTGCGCGCTTAGCTTTAACGTATGCCATGAGTAGGCAAGAAGATCTTAACTCTTTGATATTGATTGGAGGCACAGCCGGGATAGCGAACCATGAAGATAGACAGTTGCGCTCTTCACAGGATTCAAGAATCGCAGCCAATATAGAAGAATTTGGACTTGAACAGTTCGTCCACTACTGGGAAAATAGGCCTATCTTTTCATCGCAAAAATCTCTTCCTTTAGAAAAACAGAAAAGAATGCGGCGCATAAGATTAGGTCACCGAACTCACGGTCTTGCCAACCATCTACGAATGGCAGGAACTGGGGCCATGGATTCACTTTGGCATAAATTAGGAGACTTGAAAATCCCTGTACTCCTAATAGCAGGTGAGAGGGATCAGAAATTTATTGAAATTGCGGAATACATGAAAGAGAAAATTCCAAATTCGGAAATAAAGATCATCAATGATGCTGGCCATGCCACCCACTATGAAAACCCTAAACAAACATCTAATGTGATTGTCCAATTCCTACAAAAACAAGGACGTTAGGGCGATGCAAGCGAACAAAATTTCCTACGAGTTAACACAACCTATCATCACAGCCCTAGGAGAAATTGGTGAACGGAATGGGTACTCCATCAGGGTTGAGGATGAAGGAAAATATGGCGAAGGTGAAATTATGCCTCTTCCAGGATGGTCAACTATTTCAGTTAGGGAAGCGAGAGAAGAACTTAGAAATATAGAAGAGAATTCTGGCATTAGGTTATCGAACGAGGTTCGTGCCGGTCTCGGTATGGCTCAATGGCATCTTAAAGAAGCACTAACAAATACACCTTTATGGAGACTTCTCGGAGGGGCTACAAGCACCCTGAAG
>PAQG01000053.1 GCA_002709645.1 Acidimicrobiaceae bacterium | reverse complement strand
CCTTTAGAAAAATCCAATCCTTCTGCTAGTACCTTTTCATCAACCTTAGGAGCTCCGGCTTCGAAGTACTTCCATGAGTTTTCAGTACCTCCCGCTTCTACCATCATCACAGCGACGTCTCCGTCTTCCAGAAGACGTCCAGCTACAACCATTTCAAATGTTGCCTGCTCTCCTTCTTCATACGTTGGATGAGGGATCCACTCACCATCTTGATCATAGGCTATTCGAACACATCCTAGAGGTCCTTGAAATGGTATGTCTGAGATGCATAATGCGGCTGAAGCTGCATTTATAGCAGGAACATCATACGGGTTTTCTTGGTCAGCCCCTAGTACTGTTGCGACTATATGAACATCATTTCTGAAACCCTCTGGGAATAACGGTCGTAGGGGTCTATCAGTAAGACGACATGCCAAAATTGCTGTTTCACTCGCTCTTCCTTCTCGCCTAAAGAATGACCCAGGTATTTTCCCTGCCGCATAACTACGTTCCTCAAAGTCAACTGTTAAGGGAAAGAAATCTGTCCCTGGTCTAACATTTTTATTTGACGTTGCTGTAACAAGAACTGTGGTGTTTCCTATTTTTACTACTACGGCGCCATTGGCAAGATTCGCCAATACACCTGTTTCTAGTGTCATTATTTTGTCTTCGGCACCAACTGCGCCATTGACTGTTATGGCTTCCGCCATTTTGTACTCCTTTTGAGGCAATGCCTCACTTATTTGCCCAGTGGACGATCCTCCGGACATCAACATCGGAGTCCAGCTTCCCAGTTGAAAGGGTCTGTTTCCGTCAGGCTCTTTCAACTGGCAGCTGACCATTCGTTGTTGATATTTTTTTCTTTTCAGTTTCGCTCAGTTAAATGAGCTTCTTTAATCTTACCGTAAAGATTTCTCTATCGTCGTAATCCCAGCTTGGCGATTAGATTTCTATATCTTTCTACATCATTTTTTTTGACGTAATCAAGCATTCTTCTTCTTCGACCTACAAGCATCAGTAGTCCTCTGCGACTGTGATGATCTTTTTTATGAACCTTAAGGTGTTCAGTAAGATGGTTGATCCTATCTGTAAGTAACGCTATTTGAACCTCAGGGGAACCAGTATCTGACTCATGGAGTCTATGCTCCTGAATAGTTGTGTCTTTTGGTTTTAAATTTGCAGCCATTTTATATTCCTTTTGGGTATCTGACCCTGCTCTCATGCCGATTGTCGAACAGTTGAGCGTTTTGTATTGTAACCACAATTAAGCGCAAAGGACTACTAGAGAAGAACCGAAACTATTTTCACTTTTTTTGAATTATTGATTTAAGATTTCCCTTATAGCGGTTAGGTCTATTTCAAGCTGGTTTTGGAATTCTTGAACTCCTAAAAATTTTCTTTCTTCCCGTATTCTTTGTACGAATAGCAATCTACCAATTTCACCATAGAGATCTTCATTGAAATCAAGTAAGTGCGCTTCAATTGAAGAGATTTGAGCGTTTTCTTCAAATGTTGGCCTGCGACCAATGTTCACTGCCGCTTTCACTCTTGAGCCGTCTTCTTTCTCATACCAGGCAGCGTATACGCCCTCTCTGGGAACTATTAATTGTTCAGGGACTTCTAAGTTTGCTGTAGGAAATCCAATAGATCTTCCCCTACCATCTCCAGTGACAACTTTTCCTTGTAATTCAAACATGCGTCCAAGTTTTTCATTGGCAAGGAGAATTTCTCCATTCTCAATGTTCTTTCTTATGGCTGTCGATGAAATTGGTGCATCATCATTTACGTGGCCTTGAATTAGCGGAATTCCCGAGACACTAATACCATTTTTTTCGCCTTCTTCTTTGAGAAGCGCTACATCGCCTTGTTTCCGGTGGCCAAACTGGAAATCTTCACCGACGTAGAGAAATTTTGCATTTACGCCTGCAACAAAAACTTGTTCAAAAAACTCTACAGCTTTTGTTTCTGATCGTCTTTGGTCAAATTCAATTAGATACACATAATCAATTCCATTTTCTTGAAAGAGTTCTAATTTCCTCTCAAGTTTCGTCAGCGTTTTAGGCGCATTCTCTGGGCTTGTCACCCGAGTAGGATGCTTGTCAAAAGTTACTAATGCAGAGTGAAGGTTCAACGATTTGGCTTTATCTACTACCAAGGCAATCAGTTGTTGATGGCCGAGGTGCACCCCATCAAAAACTCCAATTGTTGCGACCGTTCCAGAAAGAGATTCTGGTAATCCCTCCCCGTCTTTAATTATCTTAATTCCAGTCATAATTTAATTATCTTTGTTTCGGGTATAACTCTTGCCATAATCCTCAATCCTGTGAGATTACAACAGCAGGCTTAACAGTACCGTGGTTGTAGTTCTCATACACGGCTAGCAGTTCATCATTTGCGTTAATAACTGGCCATGGCCCGCGACCAGAGTGGATACCTAATTTCTCTTTTTCCATGACTGATCCGACTTTGATTCGTTCACCTACGTCAGCGCTCACTGATATCTTGTCGTAATCACGAAGCCCTTCTGACATGCTAATGACTTGCACTCCATCAATTGGGTTTGCGAATGATTCATCGAATGAGCCAATCGCTGTCCTCCGAAGTGTACCTACATGTGCCAAAGAACCTGATTTCTTTGCGATGTCAGAGACGAGGGAACGAATATAAGTTCCAGAGCCACAGGAAACTTTTATTTGATAAACATTGCTTTCCGATGACTGACATATTTCAATGTGATGGATTGTCACATTTCTCGGGTCTCGGTGAATTTCTTTACCTTCTCGTGCTAGTTGATAAAGACGTTTCCCTTTGATTTTTATAGCTGAAACCATCGGAGGAATTTGCTGGATATTACCGACGTAAGTACTGGCACTTTCTTGGAGTTGAGACAAAGAAGGCAAGTGTTTTGTAGTTTCAGTAATTTCGCCAGCAGCATCTAGTGTGTCTGTTTCAGATCCAAGAACCATTGTCGCTACGTATTCTTTTTGTAGGTCTGTAATAAACCTGAGTAGCCTTGTTGCTTTACCGATACCTAAGATCAGAATGCCAGAGGCTGGGGGGTCGAGAGTCCCCGAGTGGCCTATTTTTCTTGTGTCGAGTATTTTTCTTGCTCGCGCTACTACATCATGACTTGTCCACCCAGGTTCTTTGTCAATAATGGCAAATCCGTTTTCAGGGCTGAGTTTCGTCATTTGTAGTTCTATTCTTCTTTGCTTCTATCTCAGAAAGGATTTCATCTATTCGGCCACCAGTTGTAATTGCTGGGTCAATGGAAAAAACTAATTCAGGTACTCTTCTAATCCTTGCTTGGCTCCCGATAGCTTTTCGCAGTTTTCCTTTATAACGATTCATTTGGCTTAAGACTAGATCTGGTTCTTCTGCAAGAGTAGAAAGATAAATTCTGGCCTTGGTAAGTTCATTGTCAACTTGTACTGCGGAGATACTCACCATCCCTAACTCATCGTCATCAATTTTTTCTAGTTCTTCGGCTATGACTTCTCTAAGTAACTCATTAAGCCGAGCACTTCGTTGATAGTCTTTTGTTCTGTTTGTACGCCTTCTAGCCATTGCAAACTCCGACAACTCTTTTGGCCTAATCAACTAGGTTATTTCGATCTCTTTTTCTTCATAGGTTTCTATGATGTCACCGCTCTTTAAGTCTTGGAAGTCTGATAAGCCAATTCCACATTCATAACCTGCTGCTACTTCCGGAACATCATCCTTGAACCTTCTTAGTGATGCAATATCACCCTTCCAGATAATCGTTCCTTCTCGGAGGAACCTAACTTTTGATCCACGCGTGATTTTCCCTTCAAGCACATAGCAACCTGCGATAGCTCCAATTCTCGGGATTCTGTAGATCTCTCTCACTTCAGCTTCTCCGGTAACTATTTCTTCATATTCGGGAACAAGCATTCCAACCATGGCGGACTCAATATCTTCAAGTAGTTTGTAGATGATCTCGTAATTTCTTATCTCTACTTGCTCTTGGTCTGCCATTTCTCTTGCTTTACGATCTGGTCGAACATTGAAGCCTAAAACCGTAGAATTTGAAGTTGCTGCTAGTTGAATATCATTTTCTGTTATAGCTCCAACTCCTACGTGTACGAACGAAACTTTTACTTCTTCTCTTTCAAGTTTCTTTATGCTTTCTCTTACAGCTTCTAGCGAACCATTTACGTCAGCTTTGAGAATCAGATTAAGGGTTGCTTGTTCGCCGGAACTTATTTGACTAAAGAGGTCTTCGAGTTTCCCACCTCCAGAGCCTGATGCTGAGTCACGGCCTATTGAGGCAACTCTATGATAATGCTCTCTAGTATCAGCGACATCTCGAGCTGTTCGTTCATCGGGTGCAACCACAAATTCGTCTCCAGCGATAGCTACGTCTGACATTCCCAGTACTTGAACTGGACGCGACGGACCAGCATATTTAACTTGCTCCCCCGTATCAGAAACGAGTGCTCGGACCCTTCCCCAGGAAGGCCCTGCGACAATAGGGTCCCCCACCGATAGTGTTCCGCGCTGGACGAGCACAGTGGCAACTGGGCCACGCCCAATATCAAGATGTGATTCAAGTACTACTCCAGAGGCTCTTCCTTCAGGAGATGCTCTAAGATCTTCAACTTCAGCCAATAAATTCAGATTTTCTAATAGGTCTGGTATGCCGATATTCTCAAGGGCAGAAATTTCAACAACAATTGTTTCTCCTCCCCATGCCTCAGGAACGAGTTCATGTTCTGCTAACTCACCAAGGACTCTTTGCGGATCAGCGCTTTCAAGATCAATTTTGTTCACAGCAACAATAATTGGGACTCCTGCAGCTTTTGCATGATTTAATGCTTCAATGGTCTGCGGCATAACCCCATCATCAGCGGCTACGACAAGAATAACAATGTCTGTGGCTTCTGCTCCTCTAGCCCTCATCGCTGTGAAAGCAGCGTGTCCTGGTGTATCTATGAATGTTAATAATTGGCTGCCAACTTGTACCTGATATGCCCCTATGTGCTGAGTTATACCTCCAACCTCTCCAGCGACAATATTTGCTTGACGAATCTGATCAAGTAACTTCGTCTTCCCATGGTCAACGTGTCCCATAACGGTTATCACCGGAGGTCGCTGTGGCAATTTCTCTGTTTCTGAAGATACATCTGCTATTTCTAATTTCTTTTGTAATTCAATTTCCTGTTCCTCGCCCGGGTCAACTAGCCGTACTTCTGCGCCAATTTCAGCAGCGAACAATTCGATCATGTCATCTGTCAAAGATTGAGTGGCCGTAACCATTTCTCCTTGTTCCATTAGGAATCTGACCACATCTGCCGTTGTCCTGTTTAGCTTCGGAGCTACGTCAATTGAAGATGATGCTCGTTCAATTACAACCTCTCCTTCTGGCACAGGAGCATCTTCAGGGGTGTAGGCAGGCGTATCCATCGGTTGGAGTTCTTCCTGTCTCCTTCTTCTCCTGCTTTTCTTCTTTCTTTGCGGCCTCTGGTTCGGCCCTCCGGGGCGGCCGCCTCCCGTTTTGCCAGTAGAAGGCTTTCCATCACCACTTGGCTTAGGGAAGAAAGGTGGAACTGGTCCTACATTTGGCCTTGTCGTACCTTGAGTTCTTCCAGTTCCTGTCCTTTGGCCTTCTGGGCCTGCAGTTTGTCCACCTGGCCGACGCGGGTAATTGGTTCTACTCTTCTCATCGGGGCGTACTGGACCTCTCCCTCCTTTACCAGGGGGAGGAGGAATTGGTCTACCGGTTTTTGACCTAGGTGAAGGTGGGGGTGGAATCGGTTTTCCAGTTGTTGACTGAGGGGGTGGTGATTTTTGCTGAGCAGTCCCAGGCGTTGGCGGTAAATCTGCGGATGGTTTAACTACTGGTTTACTTGGTTGTTTCGATTTTTTTTCAGGTTTATTTTCAACTTTAGTATTTTCATTTTTGGACTTCTCAGTTGTTTTTCTTGAACTTACAACTGGTTTATCATTTCCTTGTTCTTGCGCAACACCCTGTTCTGCGCTCCGAGGCTTTGTTTTCTTAGGAGGCGGTTTTTTGGAACTAACAGATTTGGAAACTTTTTTAGCCTCAGAGTTTTCTGATTCTTTGTCTTCTGTCGAAGTGATATTCTCAGACTGCGATTCTTTTGAAGTTGGTTTTGATTTTACTAAACCGTCACTTTCAGCTTTCTTCCGGACTCGGTCGGCTTGTGCTTCAACAAGGCTTGATGAATGACTCTTAGCATCTATCCCTAGGGACTCACATAAAGCAATTATTTGTTTATTTGTTATGTCCAATTCTCTTGCGAGTTCATAGACACGTACTTTAGCTGGCAATTTATTTTCTTCTCTTGTTCTCGAGCCAACTGGCTCGTTTGTCCTATATTCTCATTAGCTTCTCGTTGTCACTTTTCCCGATTCAATAGACTAGCCGTTTGTATCTTTGAGTCCATCCTCTTCGGGAGAATCTTCAGCTATATCACTATTTTCTTCTGTGTAGTCATCTAACTTATCGGAGTCATCAGCAGATTCTTCACCTAAATCACCTTCAGGAATAACCTCACCTCCATCATCAGCAGATTCTTCCCCCAAATCACCTTCAGAGGTTGCTTCCCATTCTTCAGCTGATAGCGCAGGACCCCCTTCAGCTGGTTGCCATACTTGCTCTCCGGTTTCTGGATCAACAACCCACTCACCTTCTGCCCAGTCAACACTTTCGTATGCGTCTTCTTCTGCTTGCTGGGTCTCAGATTTGATATCAATCCTCCAACCCGTCAATCGAGCAGACAACCTTGCGTTTTGTCCTTCTTTTCCGATAGCTAGTGATAGTTGATAATCCGGAACAATTACATCCGCAGTCCCAGTATCCATATCTATTCGAACTTCTTTGACCTTCGCAGGCGAAAGAGCTTTTGAGACAAACTCTTCTGGTTCTTCGGAAAATGGAACTATGTCAATTTTCTCGCCACGAAGTTCATTAACAATCATCCGAACCCGCGCTCCGCTAGCTCCTACACATGCTCCGACAGGGTCAACGTTAGGGTCATTGGACCAAACAGCTATTTTTGTTCGATGGCCTGGCTCGCGTGCGCAAGATCTGATTTCAACAATTCCATCAGCGATCTCAGGGACTTCCAATTCAAATAAACGTTTAATAAGTCCAGGATGAGTTCGACTCACAACTATTTGAGGACCTTTAGCAGTTTTACGGACTTCAACAATATAGGCCTTGATACGAGTATTACTATCTGGGCGTTCATTTGGGACTTGCTCAGCTCGGGGCAAAAGAGCTTCTACACGACCAAGGTCTAGTAGCGTGTAGCGACTATCGCTTTGTTGGATGATCCCAGTTACTATGTCACCCTCTCTACCAGCATATTCTTCATATTTTTGTTCACGTTCTTCTTCACGTATTCCCTGTACAAGAACTTGTTTAAAAGCTAGAGCAGCTATTCTGCCGAAGTTATCTGGAGTAACTTCAAATTCTTCGCCATAAGGTTCCCCTTCATCGTCCAATTCTTGGGCAATGACCCTGTATTCCATTGTGTCTGGATCAATCGTAACCAAAGCATATTCGTAGGCTTCAGGCATTTTTTTATATGCTGACTCCAAAGCATCAGCTAGAACCGCATAGAGGACATCTGGTTTCATCCCTTTGTCAGCTGCTATTGCGTTGATTGCTTCTTTCATTTCAGAATTCATTATTATTCCTATCTACTTTGAGTTAGACGAAACCTTAGGTTCCACACCTTGTTTCCCAGGCTTCGGGTTTTTTTCCCACTCGAAAACTGTTTTTGCCTGCGTTATATCTTCTATTTTAATTTCATGCTTTTCGGTGTTTTCAACTTCCAGGATCAAGGAGTCGGCACTTACCTCTTTTAGTATTCCCCCAAATCGGCGTTCCCCTTCTACATGTGGTCCTAGCTTTACGGTAATTCTTTCGTTCACAGCAGCCAGAAAGTGCTCCCTCTTTCTTAATTTTCGTTCTAGGCCAGGGCTTGAAACTTCTAAAGTGTACTTATTGGGAATTGGATCTTTCTCATCTAATGCATGCGAAATTTTTCGATTGATCACAGCAAGTTGATCCAATGTCACACCCGTTGAGGAATCCACGGTGATCTTTACAATACCTGCATTCTGCTCTACATCATAAAGTTGATACTCGGTTGATCGGAGAAGATCTGAAACTATATCTGTGACTTTTCTCACTATGCTCATTCCTTCTCCTTTCTATTTGTATTTTGATAAATTGTGCCCAGATCTACAAAAGGCGTGGGATTCCCCACGCCTTTTTTCCTTAGGAATTCAAGACCCTTACATTATATCTGTGATTACAAGAGTTGCATCACTCATGTATTGAGGAGGCAACTCTAAAGAATCTAAATTTTCCTTATAAGGTCAACACGTTTCTGAGCTCCATTCACATCATCTCCATGTTCTGCAAGTAAATGAGCTCTGTCCCTTTCGGCTTCTTTCTGAGCTTTCTCAAGATCTACTCTTCCTAGAGCTGCCTCTACCCCATTCGCTGTTATGAACTCTGCCCATTCAACAAGAGTTTCAACCATTTCATCTTCTTTTACCACAGCAACGTTGCGGCCTTTTACAAACAAGTGGCCTCGCTTATTTCCAGCTGCAATACCGAGATCCGCATCTCTTGCTTCTCCGGGGCCATTTACTACGCATCCCATGATCGCTATTTGGAGTGGCAACTTCTTCTCTTCAAAAGCATTTTGCGCTTTTGCGGCGACTTCATAAACATTTATTTCTGCTCGCCCACAACTTGGGCAGGCAATTAAGTCAACATTCTTCCTTTCCCGTAAGCCAAGCGCTTCTAATAATTGGCGTCCTGCTTTTGCTTCTTGAATGGGATCTGCTGTTAGAGAATACCGAATCGTATCTCCAATCCCTTCAAGAAGTAACGTTGCAATCCCTGCAGTTGACTTGATTAATCCAGCTGGTGGCGGTCCTGCCTCTGTCACTCCAAGGTGAAGAGGATGATCAGTTACTTCACTCAATTGTCTATAAGCTTCAACCATCAAAGAAACATCTGATGCTTTGACTGATATTTTTACTTTTTCAAAACCAACTTCTTCAAAATATGCAAGTTCCTCCATGGCTGATTCAACCATTGCTTCAGGGGTAACTTTCCCGCCATATTTTTTATACAAATCTGGGTGCAAAGAACCGCCGTTGACCCCTATTCTAATCGGAATATCATTCTCACCTGCTGTCTCAGCTACGGCTTTGATATGTTCAGGGTTTTTAATGTTTCCAGGATTTAACCTAAGACAATCAACGCCTGAGGCAATAGCTGCAAGTGCCATTTTGTATTGGTTGTGCACGTCAGCAACAACTGGTATTGGAGATCGAGGAACGATCATAGCTAGACCTTCAGCGGCACTAAAATCATTACACGTACACCTTATAATGTCAGCTCCGGCAGCAGCTAAAGCATAGATCTGCTGCAACGTCCCCTCTACATCTGCAGTTTTAGTAGTTGTCATTGACTGGACTGTGATTGGAGCTTCGCCTCCTACAAGCACATCTCCAACAGCAATTTGACGCGTTTTTTTTCTAATATTTTGTGATGGGTTTTGCATTAATTCTCATTCTAGAGGGAGATTGGGTCAGCGATGTCAAGATATATCGCCGATACCCCTATTACAATTAGGATGAAAACCACAGCGTATGTCAATGGAAGAAGTTTTGATGCATCGGCATAGTATCTTCTACCTTTCCGACTTCGTATACGTTCATATATCGCAACTGCGATATGACCGCCATCAAGAGGCAATAATGGGATTAGATTAAAAAACCCTACGAACACATTTATTGTCGCGAGAAAAAGTAATAATCCGGGCCACCCTGTTTCTGTAAGCTGCGTTCCAATTCTAGTAGCTCCAACAACTGAGACCACTCTTCCTTCTTCGTTTCCAATTGAGCTCGATAATCCATCTTCAGAGCTTGGTGCATTGATTTCAAACACATCAGAAAAAAAGTCGCCAAGCCCAGCCGGACTGAAAAATTTTCCAATCCCGAAAATCGTTTCTTTAGTTAGGTAACCAAATTCTTGACCAGTTTCAATGATTGCGTTAGCGGGGTTAACCCTTGTGTTAGGAAACTTGCTTCGCGCTATACCTATAAAGCCAGTTCCTTCAGTCTGATTCTCTCTCGAATTATCAAGCTGCCCAAGCTGGCCTTTCAAAGAGTACGCTGTTCCATCTCTAAGGATTTCTAATGAGATGAGTTCATTCGGTGAACCAGCAATTAAGGAAACAAATTCTGGCCAAGACCCAACAGGATTTTGATTAACAGAAATAATTTTATCCCCTTCTTCAACTCCCATTTGTTCAGCAGGCCCATTCTTCAGAACCTCTTTGACACTCCATTCAGAGTCATCAACTTTGATTCCATTTCCCACTAAGACCGCGTAGAGCAAAATCAGTGCAATGAGGAAATGCATTATTGAACCAGCGCTGGCTAGAAAGAAACGTTGATGAAATTTTGCATTCCGGTACGTCCTTTTTTCATCTTGAATTTCAACTGGATCAAGGTTATTCATTCCAATGACTCGAACATAGGCACCAGCTGGTATCCCCTTTATCCCATATTCTGTTTCTCCCTTTCGGAATGACCATATCTTTGGCCCGAACCCTATGAAGAATTCAGTGACTTTCATTCCTGCTCTCTTAGCAACAAGGTAATGTGCTAGCTCATGAAGAAAAAGCATTGCAACTAATGAGAGAACTACGATTACTCCGGCTTTCCCAGTACTTGCCCCGAGTGCAATTAACAGTGCACAAATTGTGATTATCCCGCCTAAAGACCCATCTTCTTTATCAGGGTTTTTAGGTTTTGAGTGCTCTTTTGCACCAGGTTCAAATTCACTAACCATACTTATAGCTTTTCTATTACTGCAGTCGCTATTGTCCGTGCTTTTTTGTCCGCTGCATATATGTCATTCTCTACTTCTGCTAAATTTCCATCGCATTCGTTAAGAGTCATCTGAATAACTTCGGAGATTTGCATCCAGTCAATTGTTCCTTGTAAGAACGACTCAACTGCGATTTCATTTGCCGCATTCAACCAAGCTGGAGCTGTTTCTCCCATTTGGCCAGCCTCGTAGGCCAAACCTAGACAAGGAAACATATCTTCATTGGGCTTTTCAAAGTCAAGCCTATTGAGGGTCCCCCAGTCTATTTCCCCCCAGGACCCTTGGCTACGTTCTGGGTACCGGAGTGCATATGAAATAGGCAGCCGCATATCAGGCATTGATAGCTGGGCAATGACTGAACTGTCAACGAACTCAACCATTGAATGGACAATAGATTGTGGGTGTACGACCACATCAATATGTTCATATCCAATTCCAAATAGTTCATGCGCTTCAATAATTTCAAGGCCTTTGTTCATTAGTGTTGATGAATCAACAGTTATCTTTGGACCCATATTCCAAGTTGGGTGGTTTAAGGAGTCCTCAACGGTAACTTGCCTTAATTGGTCTTTAGTCCACTCTCTAAATGGTCCTCCGCTGGCTGTCAATAAGAGTTTCTTTACAGGTCCGCTAGGTCCGTTTAGATTGTCCGCATTGCCTCGTAAGCATTGGTGCAGTGCACAGTGCTCACTGTCAACAGGAATGATTTCAGCATTAGTGGATTCTCTAACTTTCCGGACGATTGGCCCACCCGCAATTAATGACTCCTTATTAGCTAAAGCGAGACGCTTACCAGCATGTAAGGCAGAAAGGGTTACTGGAAGGCCAGCAAAACCTACTATCGCATTAACGATTACATCACTTTGCGTTGCAGCTTTTTCTAGGGGTTTCTTTCCGTGATACACCTGAAGTGAATCAAATTCAGATTTAATTCTTTCACTAGCTTCAGCATTAGCCATGACAACTAAAGAGGGTTTAAATTCTTCAATTTGCTTCATTACTAAATCAGTTGAAGTGCCAGCTGCTAGAACTTCAACTGAAAAATCTTCTGGATTGCTTCTAATAACATCTAGAGTTTGCGTTCCTATCGAACCCGTTGACCCCAGTACTGCGACACTAGTCATCTTTCAAAGTTTAGGGTCATATCCGAGTTTTAAACAGAATTTTTGCTCTTGCGAGAAACAGGTGAACAAATCTAACCCATTATTTTGACCATGTAGAATACTGTTGGAAGTACGAATAGCAAGGTATCGCATCTATCTAAGACTCCTCCATGGCCAGGAAGCACGGTACCCATATCTTTTATTTTTAAATCTCTCTTAATTAGAGACTCCGCTAAGTCACCGATAGGAGCGATAACTGCAACGACTATTCCCAGTAGTAAAGCGTTGGAGAAACCGAATGGATCCCCATCAAATGGCCCAACGTTAAATATTGATAGCAAAACACCAACACCAACAGTGGCAACAGTCCCTCCGAGTAGTCCTTCAATGGTTTTGTTTGGGCTAACTTCTGTTAAGGGGGACCTCCCCAAAGCTTGCCCTATAAAGTAGCCACCTATGTCATAGCCAGCTGCCAAGAATATAGCCGCGAGGAAAAGGCCTTTCCCCTTGGGGTCATCAAGGAGAAGCACAGCATGGGAGCCAAGTACACCTACATAAACTACACCAAGCATCATCGCTGCTAGATTTGGAACGGGTCGCGTCCCTCCTATTCCAAGAAGGTACCAAAGTGCCCCCGTTAGCATTGTGAGGAAAAGAACTAACCCAATAGCTCCTTCACCACGCCAATACGTTGCTAATGGCATTCCAACTGCTGCTATAAGACCCACAAGCGTCGGGGGTTGCCATCCAACTTTAAAAAGACTCTGGAATAACTCTGTTGCTGCTACTCCAAGCATCACGGAAATGAGTATTACCGTAACTAATTTGCTTATTGCAAGACAGAGAATGACTATCCCAGCAAGAACTACTCCAGTAAAGACTCTTGTAAGGGTTTCTTTTGATCCGATTCCTGAACGACGCGACTTTTTACCTTCGGAAATAATTGATTCAGTCGTTTCAGCTAGGTCTGGAGTTTTATCGTAAGAAAAGAAATCTTCTGATTTCGAAGACTTGCCAATAGTAACGTCAACCCGAGGGGGGGCTTTAGTAACCGGATTTTCTCCAGTTGTTTCAGGAACATCAGCCCATTGCGGGCCGTCGCTGAGGGACGTCCATGTTTCTGAACTTTCAGATTGGTCTCTAGATATGGCCGATGTTTGTCCTGTTCCTGGCTCTGTCCAGTGAGGTAGCCCATGACTTTCTGTCTTTTCTTCTTGATCTCCATCTCGATTTTCTGGTGTATCCATATGCCCTCCAGGAACTCTTTGCTAGTTTAGCTCAGACCTCTAGCAGCTCGGTTTCTTTCTGTGCTAGTGCTGCATTTATTTCCTCTTCATTTTTGCGAGTTAGCGTATCAACTTTCTCAGAAGCTCTTTTGCTTTCATCTGAGGAAACATCCCCATCTTTTTCTAATGCATCAAGATCTTGACGAGCAGAGCGTCTAACCCCGCGAATCGCTACCCTTCCTTCCTCAGCTAAAGTCTTCACGACTTTGACTAGTTGTTTTCTCCGCTCTTCAGTCAAGGGAGGAAAATTTAATCTGAGAACAGACCCGTCATTTGATGGGCTTACCCCCAAGTCAGCTAAAAGAACAGCTTTCTCTATAGCTTCTATAGCTCCTTTGTCAAATGGCGAGATCACTAGCAGTTGTGCTTCTGGAACTGAAAAACTAGCAAGTTGCTGGAGGGGGACTTCGCTACCAAAGTAATCTACAAGGATTCTTTCTACTAACGCCGGACTTGGTCGCCCTGTCCGAATAGCTGAGAATTCATGCCGAGTTCTAGTTACGGCTTTTGCCATTTTTTCATCTGCTTCAGAAAGAACTAAATCTACAAGTTCATCGCTCATAAGTCACCTAACTAACAACAGTTCCTACTGATTCACCCGCAAGGATTTGACCAACGTTTCCGTCTCCCATTAGATCAAAGACAACGATAGGGAGATCATTATCCATACAAAGTGAAATTGCAGTTGAATCCATTACCTTCAGCCCTTTGCTGAGTACATCTATATAGCTAATCTCATCCAAGAGATTTGCATTTTGATTAGTTCGTGGGTCAGCATCGTATACCCCTTGAATTCCCGAGTGAGTTCCTTTGAGAATCGCTCCCGCTTCAATCTCAACAGCTCGAAGGGCAGCTGTGGTATCGGTAGTGAAGAAGGGGTTCCCAGTTCCTCCAGCAAAAATAACAACTCGTCCTTTTTCTAGATGGCGGAGCGCTCGTCGACGAATGTAAGGCTCGGCAACCTGACTCATATGGATTGCTGTCTGCACTCGCGTTGGTTGACCTAATTGCTCAAGGGTGTCTTGAAGAGCGAGACCATTAATCACGGTTGCCAACATCCCCATGTAATCAGCTTGGGCTCGATCCATACCTGATCCAGAACCTGCCATTCCACGCCAAATGTTACCGCCCCCAACGACAATGGCTAACTCTATTTCAAATTCCGACTTGACTTTAACGATTTGACGAGCAATTTCTTGAACGACATGGCCGTCTATCCCGTAGCCAGCATCTCCAGCGAAGGCTTCACCAGAAACTTTTAGGACAACTCGACCCCACTTACCTTTTGAAAGGTTTTTCTCAGAATCATCCACTTCTGTATAATGCCTCGTGTAGCACTGGTTCGCATGTCATTGTAAAGATTCCAGTTGTTT
>PAQG01000052.1 GCA_002709645.1 Acidimicrobiaceae bacterium | reverse complement strand
TCTTGAGATCCTTTATGGAACTGGAGCACGTATCTCTGAAGTAGTTAACCTCTCTTTAGGTGATATTGATTCCCATGAAGGATTGCTCAAACTTTTAGGTAAAGGAAATAAAGAACGGATAGTTCCTCTGGGAAATTACGCTATGCGCGCCTTGCTTCATTGGCTAGAACCGGAAGGGCGCGGCATGTTTGAACCTGAACAGTGGAGTAGTAGAGATGACAGTGAAGCAGTTTTTCTTAATCGCAGAGGAGGACGTTTAACCCGGCAAGGAGGATGGGGTATCGTTAAGAAATATGGGACCCTTGTTGGATTAGGGTCCCGACTTTCCCCACATACCCTTCGGCACTGTTGCGCTACCCACATGCTTGAACATGGAGCAGATATTCGAACTGTGCAGGAATTGCTTGGACATGCCAGTATCACTACAACCCAGATATATACAAAGGTTTCTCGTGAACAACTTGTACAAGCCTATAGGTCGGCTCACCCCAGAGCATTGATATAAATTAAAGTATGGGACATTTTGGCTCTGTAAATCATTTGGTTGAACGATTTGTGTACTCGTTAATGAAATTTGATAAAAGCGATGAAGGGCAAGCAACTCTTTTCGCTTTATTGAACGAAAAAGAAAAACAGCTTTTCAATCAACAAAGCAAAGTAGACCAGAAACACAGTCTTCGTTCAGTAATGCGACTTGTCGAAATAGAAGGGCCGGATGCTCATCCCGACCTTGTGGTAGCCGCTGCGCTTCATGATGTGGGTAAAACGCAATCCCATCTTGGTGTATTAGGAAGAGTAGTTGCTACATGTGCCTCGGCTATATGTGGTTTAGGTAGAGTCCACAATTGGAGCCACAAGACTATAGGCACTATGTTGCATAGAATTTCGGTCTATGTAACGCATCCAGAAATTGGAGCGAGAATGTTAGAGCAAGCTGGGAGCAGTAAGCTCACGGTTACTTGGGCTCGTGACCATCACAAAACGCTTGAGGAATCAACACTAGAAAAAACACTTTTCGCGACGCTCGCTAAAGCAGATAGAGCATGACCGAACATGCTATTCGTAAAGTAGATAATAAACGCGTCACTGACTTTATCGGCCTCAATGATCATAAGCTTCGGCAGAAACGTGAACGACCCGGTGAAGACATGGCTGGATTTTTTATTGGAGAAGGCGTGACGGTAATTGAAAGAGCTATGCAAGCTGGGCATGCTCTTTTAATACTCATAATCAATGAACAATTCGATCTTTCCCGCTTTGGAAACCTCCCCGCTGACGTAGAGATTCTCCGATGCGGGCGCGAGGTTCTTGAAGCTATCTCTGGACGACCTGACCTCAAAGACCCAATAGGGTCATTTCGCCGACCGGTAGAAACGAGCCTTTCTTCAGTGATAGATAATTCAAAGACTCTTTTACTCACCGAAAGTGTTCAGAACCCAACTAATATGGGAATGATTATGAGAAATGCTGCCGCGTTTGGAGTAGACGCTGTTTGCGTTGATTCCTCTTCGTGCGATCCTTTGTATAGGCGTGCGGTCCGCGTGTCTATGGGGCAAGTTTTTGCAGTTCCGCATGTGCGAGTGAATACAATTCCTGAGACGTTAGAAATTCTTGAAGAGAAAAAATTCCAAACTGTGGCTCTTACTCCAGATAAGGCAGCAGATGAACTTCAAATAGTTCTGCAACGTGAAACTGGCCCAATTGCATTAATTGTAGGTTCGGAAGGATCTGGGCTCAGTCAGGAAATACTTGATGCTGCCCAACAGCACGCACGCATACCAATGATGGACAATGTTGACTCACTCAATGTCGCTACTGCTGTTGCCGTTGCACTCTACTCAGTAAATAATTGTCGGCGAAGTCGTTAAGGTTGAAGTAGCCCAGAGTTCTCCTTTGCACGAGCCAAAGTCCTTGATGAAATTTCTTGGGCCTTTGATGCGCCAAGTTGAAGAAGACGTTGGGTCTCTCCAGGATCTGCTTGTAATTCGAAGAACCGTTGTTGGATTGGTTCAAGTAATTGGATGACAGCTTCAACAGTATCGTTCTTTAGGTCACCGTATCTTTCGTAGGAGTCGGCTAAAGACAGGGGGTCAGTCGAGGTCGCGGCCCCAAGGATTGAAAGAAGATTAGAAACTCCAGGTTTTTCAACGTGGTCAAACCTAACTTCAGAGTCACTGTCTGTGACAGCACGCTTAATCTTTCTAGCGATAGCATCTGGTGGTTCAAGAACCCCAATTGTTCCCGTTGGCGAGAGCTCAGACTTTGACATCTTCCTATCTGGGTGTTGCAAATCCATGATGCGCGCCCCCGCTGGAGGAATAACATGTTCGGGGACAACAAAAGTGTCTCCAAACCTAGTGTTGAACCTTTCGGCGATATCACGGGTAATTTCAATATGTTGCCGTTGGTCATCCCCAACCGGAACTAAGTCTGTGTCATAAAGTAAAATATCAGCAGCCTGCAAGGCAGGGTATGTAAATAAACCCCCAGAGATGAATTCGTTACGCCCAGACTTGTCCTTAAAAGCTGTCATCCTGTTAAGTTCTCCGAAACTAACGGTACATTCCATCAACCACGCGAGTTGTGAGTGCTCTGGAACATGGCTTTGGATAAAAAGAATGCAGTCCTGCGGGTCAAGTCCAACTGCGATTAAAAGCTGTGCAAGTTCAAGCGTGTTTTTCCGAAGCTCTTCGGGATCCTTTGGTAATGTTAAGGCATGCAAGTCAACTATGCAGTAAACAGCATCGTGGGACTCTTGGTGCTTTACCCAATTGACTAACGCGCCTAGAAGGTTGCCAAGATGCAGTTCTCCTGAGGGTTGAATCCCACTAAATACACGAGCCATTGGGACAAGGTTAGGTGATTATGGGGAAAAAATGGGTTACCTACAACCCAAAATTCCATACTAGAGCAAGCTAGGATCTAGATATGGAAGCGAACAGGCAACCACCGATTAACTACATTGAGCGAATAACTGCAACGTATGAAGCATTAGGGTATGACCATTACCAATGGCGCGAAACCATATCACCACCTGTTTTCGCCAAACGAGTGAAATCAGTTTCCGAAAGCAAAATAGGTATGATCGCTACAGGTGGGGTTTACAGCAGTGGCCAAATAGCATTCCACTATCGAGATGATGCAACGTATAGGGCAATACCTTCATCAATTGAAGCTTCGGAATTGCGAGCAACACATTTCGCGTACGATCTAACTGGAGCGAGACAAGATATTAACGTTGTTTTCCCTATTGAAGCGATGAGGGCACTTGAAAAAGAGGGGCGTGTCGGCTCACTTGCAGAAAATTTCCTTACATGCATGGGAGGAATTTATTCGCAACGTCGTGTAGAAGAAGAACTAGCACCAAAACTTGTAGAACGGTATTTGGCAGAAGAAGTGGATGCAGTCCTTCTTGTCCCTGTCTGACCTGTATGTCATCAGACCGTGGGTCTGATAGCACATCAACTTGAAAAAGCAGGGATCGCTACAACAGCGATTTCAACAGCGAAAGATATTACAGAATCCGTACGCACACCAAGGTCAGTCTTTTTGGATTTTCCGCAAGGTTTCACAACAGGAAAAACTGGGGATAGAAACTTGACCATCAATATCGTGCAAGCAGCGCTTAGCCTTCTAGACGAAACTGAAGAAGAAACGCTTACCACGCTTCCGTATTCGTGGGGAGATGATGATTCTTGGAAGGATACAGTTTTTCAAATACCGGAAAGCGGTTCTGGTGCAGCTGATAACCGTTTAGAACGATCCGACCTTCCGCAGTATCAAACTGATCTCGATATGGAACAAGCAAAAGAAAAACACGCAGAAGAAGAGTGCCTACTGTGCTCCGGGATTGACTACTAGCAGCCTATGTCACGAGCGGCCTTATAGGTGGCTAAACAGCGCTCTCTAGCGATGTCATGATCAACTAAGGGAAATGGATAATTCTCTCCAAGATAAACACCGCCTCTATCTAACGAAATTCGATCCACTGTCCAAGGTGCATGAATTTCCCTGTTTTTCAAACCGGAAAGTTCCGGAACCCATTTGCGAATATACTCTCCATCCTTATCAAATTTCATTGATTGACGAACAGGATTGAAAATTCTGAAATATGGTGCTGCATCAAACCCTGTGCCAGCGACCCATTGCCAATTTCCAACATTTTGTGAAAGGTCACCATCAAGTAGAAGATGACGGAAATGCCGCTCGCCCAATCGCCAGTCAATAAGAAGGTGCTTTACAAGGAAGGATCCAGCAATCATCCGAACTCGATTATGCATAAAACCAGTCTCATGCAACTCGCGCATTCCAGCATCTACAATTGGATAGCCAGTTTGTCCCTCCTTCCAAGCAGCGTAATCATCTTTGGCATTTCTCCATTTAATATTTTTGTATATAGGATTCGCTGGGGAATCAATTATCTCTGGGGAAGCGAGCAGTAAATGTGCATACCAGTCTCTCCAGGCTAATTGGCGAATAAACGCTTCACCAGATTCTAATGAACCGTCAAGAAACTCAAGGATTGTCCGAGGACTAATGGTCCCAAAATGAAGATCGGAAGATAAATGCGAAGTCGCATCAACTGAAGGAAAATCCCTACGGACTTTATAGTCTGCTATTTTCTGTAAGAACTCATCAAGTCGCTGGTTAGCTCCTAAAGAACCTGGGGTAATAGCCGATGAAAGATTCACGCTAAAAGTGATACTTGGGTCATCACCTATATCGGCAAAAACAATTTCCTCTGGTTTAGAATAAGAAGGTATTTCCAGTTCAATCCATTTTTTGTAAAACGGAGTAAATACCTTATGGACTGATCCACCCTTCGTGAGAATTGCACCTGGAACGTGTATCAAGTTTCCCCAATAACGTATTGCTCTGAGGCCAGTTAGCGATATAACTTGTTCATCACGCGCTCGCGAACTAGGTGAAGCATCATCATTGAAATGGAGACTCTCAACTCCATACTCACGTACCAACTTAGGTAAAGTTTTTTGAGCAGGACCTTCAATAATCAGAAGGTCCCCACCCAAATCAGCTATTTGTTCTCGCAGTGCAAGGAGATGAGAGTAGAAAAGTTCGCGTTTCCGAATTGAAGCAACATTCACTATGGATGGTTCAATTACAAATACCGGAATTACATGGCCTTCATTACACGCATTAGCCCATGCAGGGTTATCAACAAGCCGAAGGTCTTTCCGAAACCAGCACATCGCAATACCCATAGAATAAACATAGATTTTTCAAAGAAAAAACCGCAATCAGAGACTACGAAAGTAAAAGAATTTGGCAGTGGGATGCGCTTCTCACCCGCAGAAAGCCTCTAAGGTATCCCCGTGACCTATGAAGTTGAAACTTCCGTTTTTAGCGGCCCGTTTGACCTGCTTCTCCATCTGATCTTGCAAGATGAAGTAGACCTATATGAAATTTCACTTGGAAGCATAATTGACGCGTATATCCAAGAAATTCAGCGGATGGAAGATGTTAACCTTGCAGTCGCTACAGAATTTCTTCTTATCGCTGCAACCTTGATTGAACTTAAAAGCCGAAGATTACTTCCAGATACTTCTGACCTTGACCTAGAAGAAGAACTAGCCCTTTGGGAAGAACGAGATCTGTTATTAGCGCGTCTCCTTGAGTGCAAAACATTTAAAGATGCTTCACATGCGTTAAAAGCCTTAACTCTAGATGCAGCCCTTTCATATCCACGGTTGACGGGGATGGAAGAACAATTCATTGGCTTAATGCCAGATTTGCTTGAAGGGGTTTCGGGAGAGGACGTGCATGAGGCGTTCCTTCGAGCTACTGCACCGAAACCCAGAATTGATTTATTCCATGTCACCTCTGTGAAGTTAACCGTCGCAGAAACTGTGGAATACCTGATTGAGGAACTTCCGCAAATGGGGAAGGTAACGCTTCGCGAGTTGACAACTGGAGCTGTGGATCGAGTTGAAGTTGTAGTGTATTTTCTATCTATTCTTGAACTTTACAAACAAGGGGTTATTGAACTTACCCAACTTGCAACCTTTGGAACACTCACGATTGAATGGCTCGGTGTAGATAAAGAAACAGGCTTACTCGGAATAGACGCATACGAGGGTTAAATGGATAATTTACAAGAATATAAAAGAGCCATAGAAGCAGTTATTCTCGTCTCTGATAACCCAGTTGAGCCTACTTTGTTGGCGCAGTTATTAGAAATACCGAAAACTACTGTTGAAGAGATCTGTGATGCGTTAACCCAAGAATATAAAGAACAAGGGCGAGGGTTCATTCTCGCCAATGTCGCTGGAGGCTACCGATTTCAGACAGATCCAGAAATGGCACCGTATGTGGAAAGATTTGTGCTTGACGGGCAAGGTTCTCGATTGTCATCGGCTGCTCTTGAAACGCTCGCCATTATCGCGTACAAGCAACCGATTTCCCGTATGCAGGTATCTGCAATACGAGGGGTAAATGTTGAAGCGGTCATCCGGACCTTGCAACAACGAGGGTACATCGGGGAGGTGGGGAAAGATCCCGGACCTGGGAGTGCTATTTTATTTGGAACAACGTCTCTTTTTCTTGAAAGGCTCGGCCTCAACGCCCTCTCTGATCTTCCTCCACTTGCTGATTTCGTGCCAGGTGCTGACGTTGTTGAGGCTTTGGAGGGCGGGTTGCGGCCAGAGGGATTTGAAAACAGAACAGAGATGATGGCTGGCGAATCGCAAAGTGACGTTCGTAGTGAAGACTGACCTGTAGATTAGGTGCATTTTGGACAGTGCTAATGAGCAGGAGGAGAAACTCCAGAAGGTTCTTGCGCGCATGGGAATAGCGAGTCGGCGCGTTATCGAAGAGTACATATTTGATGAGCGTGTGCAGGTAAATGGTGAAATAGCGCACATCGGCCAGCGAGTGAATATTGCAGTTGACGAGATCTCCTTTGATGGGACGCCGGTCAGAGTAAAACCTGACTTGGTTTACTACTTATTGCACAAACCTGTAGGGGTTATTTCTACAGTAAAAGACCCTCAGGGTCGTGAAACTGTTATTGACTTGCTTCCTAACGAACCAAGGGTTTTTCCAGTAGGACGGTTAGATAAAGAAAGTGAAGGGTTGTTGATTGTCACTAACGATGGTGATCTGACATACCGTTTAACCCATCCATCTCATGGGATTGAGAAAGAATATTTAGCTGCAGTGGAAGGTAAAGTCTCTCGAGGTGGCCTTAGAAAACTCCGGGAAGGAATAGAACTTGAAGATGGGATGACTGCCCCAGCGAAAGTTTCTCAGATTGATGATGGCGTTGTGAAAATCATCATCCATGAAGGGAGAAACCGCCAAGTACGTCGAATGTTTCAGATGATCGGGCATCCAGTAAAGAGACTTGTCCGGACTAGGATAGGAAACCTGGTTGATCATAAACTTCAATCTGGGCAATGGCGGTTACTGAATGCTCTGGAATTACTTGATTTTGAAAGCGCAACTGTTCTGCATGGAGATGATCAAGCTGAAAAATAATCGTAGCTTCTTCGGAAGTGGCAGTAGTATCGCTTTCAAGGCAAACATTGATGGAAAGGCTTAGAGAGGCTGAAATGCAGAAAAAAGCAGGAATAATTGGCCTCGGGCTTATCGGAGGGTCAATCGGTCAAGCACTTCGAGAAAATGGTTGGGAAGTGGTCGGCGTCGATAGTGACGATTCCAGAATCGCTGATGCCATAGAAAATGGAGCTATTGACCGCACAGGTTCAATGGAAGGAACAAATATTGTTTTCGTTGCTACCCCAGTAGATTCCATCGTTACCTCGGTCCAGCAGGCAATTGACGAGGGGGCTCAAGTGGTTACAGACGTAGGAAGTGTGAAAGGTAGAATTACCAAAGAGGTAACCGATCATCGATTCGTTCCAGGGCACCCTATGGCAGGAAGCGAACAAGAAGGTATCAACGGAGCAAGACCCGACCTTTTCCGAGGGGCAGCTTGGGTTCTAACACCAGGGGAGAACACAGATGATGCTAGTTTCGCCACCGTCCGGTCAACTATCATTTCATTAGGTGCAGACGTTGTTGTCATTGACCCAGAGTCGCATGATGAATTGGTTGCCGTGGTTTCACACGTCCCTCATTTAACGGCAGGTTCTCTAATGCGAATCGCTGACGATCACTCCCAAGAGCATCGACCTCTCCTTCGGCTAGCTGCAGGTGGTTTTAGAGACATGACGAGGGTAGCTGCCGGACATCCAGGTATATGGCCAGACATTTGCATAGATAACGCGACAGCAATCACTTCAGTGATTGATGAAGTAATTAAGTCATTAGAAGAAACACGGGATTTAATATCTGAAGAAAACAGGGCTGCATTATTGGAGAAATTACAACAAGCGAGAACTGCTCGAGTTAATTTACCAACGGGAGTACCCGAAGATGTTGAACTCGCTGTTGTTAGGGTCCCTGTTCTTGACCAGCCGGGAGAGTTGGCAAGTCTCACACGTCTCGCTTCTGAAATAGATGTGAACATCTACGATTTAGAAATAGCGCATTCCAGTGAAGGACAAAGGGGTGTTGTGATTATGGTTATCCCAGCTGATAAAAGCGAACGTTTGCTAGGCGGACTGATGGCAAACGGATATCGACCTTCTGTGAGAACAATGGAGTAACCATGCTTTCCATTGACCCGCTAACGAAGCCTCCAAGTATTGACTTAAAGCTACCAGGTTCAAAAAGTATCACGAACAGGGCGCTTGTCTTGGCGGCATTAGCTAAGGGAACATCGACACTTCATAGGGCGCTCTTTGCCGAAGATACACTAGCAATGATTGATTGCCTGAGAAAACTAGGTGTAAATATTGCAACTGATGAACTTAATGAAGAAATTGTTGTCACTGGTTGTGCAGGTCAATTACGTTCTAACGGAGACCCTCTCTGGGTACGTCAAAGTGGAACTACCGCAAGATTTATCATGCCTCTCGCAGCTCTGGCACAAACAGAGGTTCTAATTAACGGGGATCCACAAATTCTCAAACGCCCCCATGGAGAACTATTTGACGTTTTAAAAAAAATGGGAGTTGAAATACGCTTTGAAGGAGAAGAGAACCACCTTCCGGCAAGAATCAATGGGGCAGCCCTCCATGTAGAGAAACTGCATGTCAATGTAGAACAGTCAAGTCAATATCTTTCGGCTTTGCTTCTTTCCGCCCCCTGTATGCCAAACGATATGGCACTTAGTCTTGATGGTGACGCAGTTTCTATGCCCTACCTTCAAATGACACTCTCAATGATGAATACATTTGGAGCTAGCGTTGAGGAAGTCAAAAAAAATCAATTTCACATCCGCGCGTCAGGCTACAAAGCGAAAGACTACGAGATAGAGCCAGATGCTTCAACTGCTTCATATTTTTTTGCTACAGCAGCATTAAGTAAAGGACGAGTAAAAGTTGAAGGGTTAGGGAAAGCATCTATCCAAGGCGATATTGAATTTGTTGATCTTCTGGAACAAATGGGTGCCGAAGTGACCCGTAACGAACAAGCAATTGAAGTCCGAGGAACCGATGTTCTCCAAGGCGTGCACGCATCAATGAAGAACTTTTCTGATACAGCGCCTACTCTGGCAGTAATAGCACCCTCGGCATCAACCCCATCGTCTGTTTCTGGTATTGGATTTATCGCCTATAAAGAATCAGACCGTATCGCTGCAGTCGTCACAGAATTACAAAAGTTAGGGATTGAAGCAGAAGATAATGGTGATGGTTTCACGATCCAACCTGGGACAGTCAAACCTGGAATAGTACATACCTACGATGACCACCGTATAGCAATGGCCTTCACCGTGTTGGGGCTCATATCTAATGGAGTCACTCTTGATGACCCAGAATGTGTTGCGAAAACAGCACCAGACTTCTTCGAATACGTAGATCAATTGCGTTTAGAAGGAGATCAAGAACTCGCTATTCTTGCGATAGATGGACCTGCAGGATCTGGAAAAACATCGCTTGCGAAAAGAATTGCCAACGAAACAGGGCTTGAGTATTTAGACACTGGGGCGATGTACCGGAGTGTCGCTGCAAAGGTCATTGAAGAAGGAATAGATCCAGAAGATAAAGAACTGGTAATTGCTATAGCAAATCGGATCTCAATCGTATTTGAGGGCGAAGAGGTCTTCGTAGAAGGTGACAGACTTACTGACACGATACGTAGCCCACAAGTCAATGCTGTTGTCAGCTATGTTGCTGCAAACCCTGGGGTTCGTTCTATTCTTCGGCGAGCACAAAGAAGTTGGGCGCGCAAAAGAGGGGGAGGTGTTCTAGAGGGGAGAGATATAGGAACTGTGGTTTTTCCTCAAGCGAGACTAAAGGTATATGTCACAGCAACTCCTGAAGAACGTGCCAAACGCAGGAGCCTTGAATCAGGGCGTCCTATGGAAGAGATTCTCCAAGAAATCACGGGAAGAGACAAGATTGATAGCTCTCGAATGGATTCGCCTCTATCAATAAGTAATGATGCGTTGATGGTTGACAGTACAGGAAAAACAATCGATGAAGTCGCAGAAGAAATCCTAAGCAGTTTTCATGTCTGACGCACTCTCAGAAGTACGTAACGTTGTGGATCAGAAACCTCCTTTTTCCTCAATCGTTTCCTATGTTGTTATTAAGTACCTTGCACGAATCGTATTTTTCTTGTATTTCCGCACATATGTTCGCAATGCAAAAGCGCTTCCTAAAACTGGACCAGTGATCTTTTCACCAGTACATCGTTCCAATCTTGATGTTCCTATAGTCGGTTCCAATATACGAAGGAAATTGCATTACCTTGGGAAAGGATCACTGATGACAAATCGGTTCACAGCCTGGGTCCTTCGTGGATGCGGGTGCATCCCCCTTGATCGGGACTCTCGTGCAGATAAATTAGCCTTAGATGCTTCCCTTAAGGCTCTCAAAGAAGGGAAAACACTAGCCGTTTTTCCAGAAGGTGAACGAAAGTCGGGTCCAGAGGTTTTTCCCATGTTAGACGGAGCAGTTTGGTTATCAGCGAAAGCGAACGCTCCGATCCTTCCAGTTGGCATAGGAGGTTCTGAACGAGCGATGCCGAAAGGAAAATACATTCCAAAACCCAGAAAAATCGTGATCTTGTACGGTGATCTAATTCCTGCTCCGCAACCTCAAGAAGGGGCGAAACGAGTAGGACGAAGTGAAATTCGAAAATATTCTGAAGAGCTTCGGGTTACCCTTCAAGAGTTATTTGACGAAGCCCAAGAGATAGCTGGATCTCGGAATGAGAAAGGTTAAAGAAGCGTTGTTAAAACCTCAGAAGCACCGATTAATCGATCTTCGTTAGAGGGAGTTGCTTCACCATCAGTGAACCCTAAGTTGGCGAAAAAGCCGATAGCGGTTATTAGTGGGCGTAACTCCCGAGGGGGAGGAAAATATTCTTCCTCAGTAACAAAATTTAGTTCTTCGACTCCATTTGCTGGAGCTAGTTGAGAGATGACTTCTTGAACAAGCTCTTCAGGGGCTGATGCCCCAGCGGTTACGCCGACGATCCCTGTTAGTGTTTCGGGGACCTCTTCAGCTTGGTTAACTCGGTAAACTCCTTCACACCCAACTTCGCGAGCGAGCCGTTCCAAGGCACGAGTGTTTGAAGAGTTGGCTGATCCAATGACAATGACGCTGTCGCACTGTTCAGCTATAGACATAAGGGCACTTTGCCGATTTGTTGTCGCGAAACATAAGTCACTACGACCTGGAATGGAAAGTTTAGGGAACCGTTCCTGTGCTGCGTTAAGGATTGATGACCAGTCTCGGTGGCTGAGCGTTGTTTGAGCGAGTAGGGAAACCGACTCTTTAAAAACTGGTAGTTCCGAAATCTCTTCAACGGATTCCACACGGTAGGTAGAGGAAGGAGCAACGGCCATAGTGCCAACAGCTTCTTCATGGCCTTGGTGGCCAATATAAATAATCTTGTGACCTTTTTTGGATCGGACTTTAACTTCGTGGTGGACTTTCGTAACCAATGGGCAAACAGCATCGACAATGAAACGATTCCCTTCACGTGCTTTGGTTACGACCGTTGGCGCTGAACCATGGGCGCTTAACATTACCGGCGAGCCTTCAGGGACCTCTTTGATATCGTCAACGAAGATGACTCCTAGTGATTGGAAGCGTTCAACCACAATTTTGTTGTGGACAATTTCGTGATAGCAGTACACGGGTGCAGGGAAGGCGCGCACCATCCAAGTCAAAGCTTTAATAGCCATTTCAACACCAGCACAGAAACCCCGTGGAGCAGCGAGAAGAACCTTATCAATGGCCATATATATAGTTTGACGTGACAAAACCTAATTCCTACGTCAATTGAAGGATATTTACGTCTTCACCATCTTTTTTGTGATGCATCCCTTTAGAGACTTTGGCGAATAACCTGAGAGTATGTCTACGGCAAGAGTAATTGACGTCTATCCGGGTTCACCCGCTGATCTTGCAGGAATTAGTGTTGATGATGAAATTCTTTCCTTAAATGGAGAAATACTTCGAGACGTCATTCGGTATCAAATTCTGACAGATGAACCTGACCTTGATATTTCGCTGAATAGAGGAGGTATCGCCCTTGACGTGCGTATCGCTAAACAACCTGGGCAGCCCCTTGGAGTGGAAGTGCATTCAGCGGTATTCGATCAGGTAAGAACGTGTGATAATCACTGTGAGTTCTGTTTCATCTATCAATTACCCAAAGGGCTGAGAAAAAGTCTGTATCTCAAAGACGATGATTATCGACTCTCATTTTTGTATGGAAATTTTACGACACTCACCCGATTTACAGAGGCGGACCTTGAACGAGTCGTCACTGAAGGCCTGTCGCCGCTTAATGTAAGCATTCATGCCACTGATCCTGAGGTTCGTAATGAAATGCTCCGGAATCGGCGTGGAGGTCCAAGCCTTCGTTGGTTGAAAGCGCTTCTAGAGCACAACGTTTGCATTCATGGTCAGATCGTTGTCTGTCCTGAAATAAACGATGGAGCGGTACTTGAGGACACGCTCTGCACAATCTTTGAGCAATATCGTTCTATGCGTTCGCTTTGCATTGTGCCATTAGGGGTTAGCAGGCACTCAACAGAGAAAAGAATGCGCCCTCATACAAGAGGTGAAGCAGAGCAGATTCTTTCAATAGTGGAGGATTGGCAGCAAACATTTCTCCGCCATGAGGGAAGAATGGTTGTTCATGCAGCCGATGAGTATTACTTGATCGCTGGACGCGAATTTCCATTAGCAGAACATTACGACGGGTTTGACATGTACGAAGATGGGGTAGGGATAGTTCGTACTTTTGAACGCGAGTTCAATGGTGAAGTGCATGAAGCAACAAATACAGCCGCAGGTTTTTTCGCATGGGTGGATGGAGCACCACCTGAAGGTTATCGGTCTATCCGTAATCCAGAGTCATCAGTTACTTTCCGAAGTAAAAAGAACAGTCCGATCGGAATACTTACTGGGGAGTACGGTGCGCGAACGCTGGCTCCCCTCATTGAGTCATCAGGGAAAAGTGATGTGCGCATAATTCCGGTAGTGAACAACTTTTTTGGCGGGAATGTGGCAGTGGCTGGCCTTCTCGTTGGTGAAGATATAGCAAAGACATTAGAAAAAGAACCTGAAGGCCACCGATATCTCCTGCCCGATGTGTGCCTTTCGCAAGGAAAATTCCTTGATGGAATGACTCCAGCTGATTTGCCTCAACCAGTTGAAATCATTCGTACAGATGGGATTGCTCTTCGTGAAGCACTAGGAATGGCCTCATGAATAGTTCCCCCGTAGTGGCAGTTGTAGGCCGCCCAAATGTTGGAAAATCAACCCTCGTAAATCGAATCATTGGCCGTCGGGAAGCGATTGTTGAAGAACGCCCCGGAGTCACCCGTGACCGAAACGAATTTGATGTTGATTGGGCCGGATATGACTTCACTCTGGTTGATACCGGAGGTTGGCTCCCGAAAACCCGAGAAGCAAAGGGTCTTGAAGATAAAGTCAGTGAGCAAGCTGAATATGCCATTCGTGAAGCTGATGTCACAATTTTTGTTATTGATGCAAGGGTACGACCCACCACAGAAGATGCCTTGATAGCGGAAATGCTCCGTACCCGTGAAAAACCGACATTTCTTGTCGCGAACAAAGTCGATGATGCCAGTCACGAATTAGGCATGTGGGAGTACCTGTCAATGGGGCTCGGTGATCCAAATCCTGTTTCAGCACTTCATGGCAGAGGCACAGCAGACCTTCTTGACCTAGTCGTAGAAAAGCTTCCAGAGATACAGGAAGTTTCTCAAGATGACGAAGAGGATGGTGAAGCTGATGTCATGGTTGCGATAGCGATTGTTGGACGCCCGAATGTTGGCAAGTCAACACTATTTAATTCACTTATCGGTGAGGACAGGGCAGTGGTGCATGATGAAGCTGGAACGACCCGTGACGCGATTGATACCATCGTTGAGAGCGATATCGGAAACATAAAATTTGTTGATACGGCTGGAATGCGGAGAAAAGCGAAAATTTCTGAGGATACAGAATTCTATTCACTTGTTCGAGCCCTTAAAGCTATTGACAAAGCAGATGTAGCTCTGCTTGTCATTGATTCAACGGTGGGTGTCACGCATCAGGATCAGCGCTTATCAGAGAGAATAGATGCTGCGGGTTGCCCGGTTGTTGTGGTGTTTAATAAGTGGGAACTGGTTGATGCGGATGAGCGTGAAGTGCTCGTTGAGCAAGTTGAACGTAAACTAGGCTTTCTTGGTGATCCGCCGATAATGAAAACCTCGGCGTTGTCAGGGAAAGGTGTTCACCGTCTGTATCCGATATTGGCTGAGACAATCACTAACTATCATCGGAGAGTGCCAACTAGGGAAGTTAATCTCGTGGTGCGGCGTGCCCAATCAGCCCATCCAGCTCCTGGAGGTGCCCGCGTCATGTATGCGACCCAAGGCGCTGCTGAACCACCAACATTTACGTTGTTTGTGAATAGGAAAATTCCTAGAACCTATGTGCGGTACATAGAAAATCAATTACGAGAACAACTTGATCTTGGCTCGGTTCCTATCAAAATACGGGTTCGAAACAGAAACGATTAATGCCTCTGAACAGCTAAATCATGGTATTTTTTGAAAAAATGTGTGTCAGATGGACGGAAATCGGTTACGAGCGGCGGATGAAGGTAGCCTTTAAGGTATGGAAACACTATTTCTGATTGCGTTAGCGGTTTTATCCGTCGGGGCTGCGTATGCGTGGAGCCGGTCAGCGCGTCTGCGACTTCGGCTTCTTGCCCGGCTGGAAGCTGACCTGCATGATCTCGCTGAACTTGATTCGGTTGCGCAACGCAAAGCAATAGCTTTAACTCGCGGTGATTATCGTCGGGACGTGCACGCAGTTATGATCTACATCCTGATCGGAATGGCTTCGCTAATAGTAGCGTTAACAGATTCTTCCGCTGCTGTAGGCTTATACGCCCTACTGGCTATCCCTGCCATTTTTACGTTGTTATATAACCGGAATGCTGTTCGGGAAGCTCGTTTGAGCGAAGAACGATTTGAAATGGAGAAACGAGCGGAAGAAGCATTGAATCAGGAAACACTTGCACCCCGTGCATGGGCGAGCCGTCTCGCCCCAGATGAACTACCGGACTTTTCTGGGTTTGAAGTCGGCCGTATCTATCAAGCCGGAACTGGGCTCATGGCCGGTGATTTCTTTGACCTCTTTAAAGTAAGTGAATCCCGATTAGTCGCCGTAGTCGGCGATGTTGCTGGTCATGGAATTGAATCAAGCATCACCGCTTTCCAAGCAAAATATCTTCTCCGCGTGTTCCTCGCACAATTCCGTGACCCTGCACAAGCGTTAGAGGAACTCAACGCTCAAATGGCAGGAGGAGAAAGAATAGAAGAATTCATCTCCCTCGTTGTCGTGATCTTCGATACTGAAGCTGGTACTCTGCGCTTTGCTTCAGCCGGTCACCCAGCAGCTTTCCTCTGGCACGAACGAGAAGTGAGACCATTGAAAGCAACAGGTCCGCTTTTAATGCTGAATCCGAATGCGACGTACTTAAGTCGTGAAATCCCTTTAGAAGCTGGAGACATGATTCTCATGTACACCGACGGATTAGCGGAAGTACGCAACGGTGAAGATCTGTTCGGAGAAGATCGGATAGCGCAACATATCACCCGTGATCCTGGTATAGCCCCAGATGTACTTGCGAAAACACTCCTTGAATCAGCACGGGACTTCTCTAGAGAGGCAATGGAAGACGATGTAGCTATTTTGGCTATACGACGCGAATAGAATTTCCCTTATGCCTTGGTGTGAAACATGCGAAAAGTTCCATAATCCTGCGACCATTGACGAAACCGGTACTTGCCCTGAATGCGGAGCCACTGTAGAAATAGGTGAAATAGCCCAACATGCAGAAGAGGAAACTGTGAAAGTACCATGGCATTTCTGGGTTGGAGTAGCAGCAGTCATTGCATATTTAGGGTGGAGGGTGATCCAAGGAGTTGGCTTGCTCTTCTGGTAAACAGTAGATGGCAGCAATGTTCTTAGCTACGATGAGTGACTTAACCAAACGGGCTGTGGCGCAGCTTGGTTAGCGCGTCGGTCTGGG
>PAQG01000051.1 GCA_002709645.1 Acidimicrobiaceae bacterium | reverse complement strand
CATGTTTGCGTTTAGGTCTACGTTAAAGCTGGAAAGGTTCTCAGTGGTCTTTGCTTCTATCGTCGTCCAACCACTCAGATATCCACTACCTGGGTACCATATGACGTCAATAAGGTAGTGATCGACGTCATACCCTCCGTTGCCAAGACCGGGGAAGTATGGATCTCCGACTCCTTTGGAGCCCTTCTGAAATTCCGTACCGGTTTCATCAGAAACGGAAGACGCTTCGCATTTTTGTTCAGCGGGTGTGGGTTGCGGTGGGGTTTCAGGTGTTGGTGCGGGTGGTGGAGTGGGCGTAACTTCTTCAATGATGGACGTAGGTGTTTCCTGTGCAACAAGTTCACCAACTGGTTTCTCGCCGGTATCGCCAGCGCATGAGACTGCGGTTACAAAAAGCCCGAAGACCATTGCCGAAACGGCAGAGAAACGAAGAAAGTTAAACCTTTTACTATGCATGGTTTTCATGTTCGGGTAAACCAACGAGGGTGGGATTTGGGGTCACTAGTTTCAGTACATCCGGAGTGTATCGGAAATCAAGGCTTGTAACTTCACCTAAGTAATCCCCATCAACCTGGTAAGGGAAAGGTCGATGACCTTCAACACGGAAATTTGATACATCTGCCTTGTAATCTATGTATGAATGTTTGTGAAAAGCTGTTGATCCTCGAATAGCTCCGCTGACAAGATTCAACATACGGTTCACTCGGAGACTATTGATGCTTATCGCAACTAGGCCACGGCTTAAATCTGCGTCGGGAGATAGATTCAACGATTTACTACCGAGATAGGTGTATGGATCAGTATTGAGACAAATCGCAAATTTTGAGTTCGGGACAACGCTCCCATCATCATGTCTTATACGAAACGCAGGTTTTTTACGGTCATAGTGGCGGAGCCAAGTATCTACGGCCGCATATACGAACAAAGCGTGGCTAGCGTATCGTTTTAATCTTCCGCGTTTTTCAACTTCTGCGACTACTGCGGCGTCAAAACCCATTCCAGCGTGAAAAAGGAAATATCGTCCGTTAACACATCCAAGGCCAATTCGTTTTGGTGCGTGATTCTCAATTGTTTCAAGAAGGATGCCAGTGGCTTCAACTGGGTCGTCAGGTAATCCAAGGGTGCGAGCAAAAACGTTCGTTGACCCGCCGGGTAGAACTGCAAGTGCGGTCTCGGAACCTATAAGCCCATTAGCGGCTTCATTTAATGTGCCGTCTCCTCCGAGAACCACTATGGCATCAAATGATTTCTCTGCGGCTTCTCTTGTTATTCGAGTGGCATGATCTCTTCGAATGGTTTCTGCTAAGACAACTTCATGATCTGCTGCTAAGGCTTTTTGGATAACTACACGGGTGCGTGGCGTGACCGATGATGCTGCAGGATTTACTAGGAACATTATCTTCACGACTCCATTGTACGAAATTTGATCCTAACTGTGTGTTTCTGCCTGTTCTACGGTTGTGGAATCTTGTGAAACCTGTTGTAGGGTCAAGATATTGACCTAGGTAGGTCAACGTATTAATCCCCGAAAAGTAGAGAAAAATGAAAGTAGCAGTCTGCGTAAAACAAATTCCGGATCCCGCAGATCCAGGAGAAATTGACCCGAACACGAAAACATTGAAACGTGATACAAAACTGATTCTTGACGAATCTGACTCTTACGGAGTCGAAATGGCACTTCAGCTAGTAGGAGACGACGGAGAGGTCGTACTCGTGTCAATGGTTCCAAACAATGAGCGCAATGGGCTAAATAATGCTCTAGCGATGGGTGCTCATAGCGCTTTGCTCGTAAGCGATGATGCCTTGTCTGGAAGCGACGCTCTCGGTACGGCAAAAGTGCTTGCTGCGGCTATTAAGAGAGTAGGTGCTGATCTAGTTCTAGCAGCTACTGAATCTTCCGATGGGTACACGGGAACTGTTCCCGAGCAAGTAGCTGAACTCTTGGGACTTCCATCAGTTACTTTCGCGAAAGAAGTAAGTGTTGACGGAGGGAACGTGGCAGTTAAGAGGCAGACAGAGGATGGTTATGACGAAGTAACGTGCCCACTTCCTGCTTTAGTATCGGTTACGGCAGGTGTGGTTGAGCCTAGATACCCCTCATTTAAAGGAATTATGGCGGCAAAATCAAAGCCCGTTGAAGAACTTGGATTAGCGGACCTTGGTATTGATGCAGCAAGTGTTGGCTGGGCGGGCGGTGGACAGGAAATCGTTTCCATTGAACCAGCTCCAGCACGTGAAGCGGGAGAAATTATCGAAGATGAAGGTGATGGCCATGAACGAATTGTGGCATTCCTTCAAGAACTGAAAGTCATATAGGAGGCGATATGGGAACCATATGGGTACATGCAGAAACAAATAATGGAACAGTCTCCACCATCACCCTTGAATTGCTCGCGAAAGCTCGTGAACTAGGTGATGTTGTAGCTGTACATGCCGGAGGCGACGCTGAACAAGTAGCAGCAGAACTAGGAGAACATGGAGCAGGAAAGGTTCTAAGCACCGGAGATCTTGACGGCGGCCTACCAGGTCCGGCTCTAGGATCAGCGTTGGCTGACTTAGCTGCTTCTGAAGCGCCACAGGCAATTCTTTTCGGCACCACATACGGTGGCCGTGATGTAGCTGGGCGTCTCTCTGCAAAATTAGATGCGCCTGTGATAACTAACATTGTTGACATCGTTGACAGTGACGGACTTGTTGGAATTGAGCCTGTCTTTGGCGGGACGACAAACGTAAACACAAAATTTACGGGAAGTAAGCCAGGGATTTTCCTTGTCCGCCCGAAATCATTTAACGCCGAACCTACAGGTGGAAGCCCAGCAGAAGTTGGGGCACTAACTGTGCCCGAATTAGGCGCAACAGGGTCAGCTAAAGTCGTTAGCCAATTTGTTGAAGAGTCCGATGGACCGAAATTGGATGAAGCTGGAGTTGTTGTTTCAGGCGGGCGTGGACTTGGCGAAGCAGACAAATACCACATGATTGAAGACCTTGCCAAAAAACTTGGAGGAGCTGCTGGGGCATCACGCGCAATCGTTGATGCTGGCTGGGTTCCTTATAGCTACCAGGTTGGGCAAACCGGAAAAGTCGTTAAACCCGATGTATACATCGCGGCGGGCATTTCAGGCGCTACCCAGCACATGGTCGGCATGAAGGGCTCAAAGACCATTATCGCGATCAATAAGGATCCAGAAGCCCCAATCTTCTCGATCGCTGACTTAGGAATCATCGGAGATGTCCACAAAGTCCTTCCAGCCCTAATTGCTGCACTAGGTGAGTAAAGGAACAAAGAGATAAGCAGGCCCCTATGGCCATCGCTTTAAACATCGCCGCTCTAATTTTAGTAATCGGTATTACCTGGGCTGGAATGATGTGGCTGGCTAATTTCATCCATGTAAACCGAAACAAAACAAACGACCCACAAAAAGAAGAAGAGGAATAGTTCAACAAATGGCGAAGACCTGGTTGGTCGGATAGGGCACTTAAACAGATGTTAGTAAGATGCTTACCCCTGTTGACAAGAACCTGAAAACGAAGAAATCGCCTGACCTGAGCCAAGCGATGAAGTGACCTAATACTAGCACATCTGAATTTTCAATGTAAGGAAAAACAGCGTATTTTGCCGATTTCTCCTAAAAATATGTCCATGAACACAACCTCAACCATGATTCCAAGTAAAAAAACAGAAAAAAAAGCCCCAAATATCTATTCTAAAGATAAAAGAAGAGTCCAAGTATCTCTAATCAAGATAAAGGGTTAAATAACCGGCCAAGGGTAACGAGTCCCAGAGTCATCTCTTGGAAAATGGCCTGCCTGCATAAGCCCCCTAGCTCTTTGCATCATTGCCGCGACTTCATCACCGGTAAGCAAAGAAGAAAGATTATCGGTCACGGGTCTCTCAACAAAGGACTGCAGATCGTTGAATAAGTCTTCAGGGATCTTCAAACCAGCCCAATCCCAGATAACGGTCCGTAATTTGAAATCAACATGAAACGTTAAACCATTATCAATCGCCCAGACTTTCCCATCATTGCTCAAAAGACAATGACCTCCCTTACGGTCCGTGCTATTTGCTACATAATCAAAAAGACATACTTTCTGCAACGCGAGTTGGTTGATTGGGTCTTCAAGAATATGAAAGTAGTGGATATCGAAATCACATGGAACGAACAATTGCAGGGAACCAACCCCCATCGGACCTTCACACCGAACCGTGGGTGGAACAATATCCCAGCCAAGATCTACTGCTAATTCATAAGCAGCGACCTCTCTCAGATAAAGACCGTTAGGGAAATCCCACAGAGGACGCTCGCCTTTAGCTGGTTTATAAATACCTTGTAAATCAAACTCGTCATCTACAACGTTCACAAGATAGGTGGCATTAGAACTCCAAAGCATCTTCCCAACTATTTCAAAATCACTACGCTCCAAAACCTTTACAGCATCAAGATTTGAGATTGGACCCCGATCCCGGAAAGGTTCCTCATTAGTTCCCATAGTCGTACTAGTTGGAACAGGGGCACCAGCCGTCTGCGTAGTTAATTGGATCTCCGCAGATCTCACATGGTGGACGGCCGGCACGAATAAGGTCATTTGCTCTCGCAATGAAAGCTTTCACTTGGCCCGGTGTTAAATGGATTTGGGCCATCGCAGCATCACTATCTTCGCTTCGCTCTTCAGCTACAACTACAAATTCTGCTTTATCTTTTTCAAAAGCGACCCCAAGAGAAGAAACAATCCAATCAGGGCTAATAGGCTCAATTAATTCAAGAGCAAGAGGGATCTCATCCTGAAGAATTGGTTCTGCTTCGTCAAGAAGTTGATCAAGAAATTCCGCTAAAGCACGGACTTGGATTTTTTCTAACTGAAGGGTCGCTAAATCATCTGGATTTCCAAACTGAAGATAAAAAACCCTTTGCCCGGAAGGGCCGACAGTCCCAGCGGTGAAATGCTGCAGCTCTCCGAAATGAAATGAACGACTCATAATCACATGCTCTTTGGAAGTAGGGAAGCTATATCAGCACCGGTCGAATTTACCGCTAAAACATAAGGAGAAGAAGACCCGTACAGGATCGGTGACACCGAACAAGGCGAAATATTTATCCTTTGGAAAAGATCAAGAGGTGTTCCCAATGCTGTCGCGATAACCGTCTTGATCGTATCGGCATGGGAAACAGCGACTACGATCTCACCTCGATGCTCGTCAGCTATTTCAGTAATTGTTTTGGACATTCGAGACTGGATTTCAAGAAATGATTCACCAGAAGGGAACCGAAACCCTGAAGGATTATTTTGCACCTGTTCCCAATCAGCTAATTTCCTCAAATCAGATAACTTTCTTCCTGTCCACAGTCCAAAGTCCGCTTCTATTAATCCACGGTGACGACGAACCTTAATGCCGACACTATTGGCAATTGGTCTAGCAGTTTCAATTGTTCTCTCCATCGGAGAGCTATAAACGGCCGTGATTCCTTTGATATCACCCAGAAAACCAGCAACTTTCTTCGCTTGTGACTCTCCTGTGGGGCTTAAGTGAAGTCCCTTTGCTCTCCCAGGAAGAATTCTGCCAGTAGTCGGAGTGTGGCCGTGACGAACGAGCACAACAAGTGTTGCTTTCTTAGCTGGTCGTTTCGTTCGCTGTTCTTTACTCACCCTTAATTACGTTATCGCCAGTAGGGGTTAATGAAATCAAGAAAGCCTTGATTCTAAGAAACTTTTACAATCAGGCAACGAGTTTGTGTAAGAACCGCTAGCGTCCATGCGATGGATCTTAAAGAGATCAATAACGAGATTGTTGCGTGTCGAGCGTGCCCCCGTTTAGTGAAGTGGAGAGAGAAGGTCGCTAAAGAAAAACGCGCTTCATATAAAGACGAGACATACTGGGGGAAACCAGTCCCATCGTTCGGAGATCCTAAATCACGTTTGTTAATTGTAGGTTTAGCACCCGCTGCACATGGTGCAAATAGAACCGGAAGAATGTTTACAGGAGACAGAAGCGGCGATTTTCTATTTGCGGCACTTTATCGAGCTGGATACGCGAATCAAGCGGAAGCAATTAGCAGGGGAGACGGACTGATTCTAAAAGATGCATACATTACCGCTCCGGTGCGCTGCGCCCCTCCACAGAATAAACCGACTGCAGAAGAGCAAAAGAAATGCCGTGATTTCCTCCTCCGTGAGATGGAATATCTACCTAACGTGAAAGTTATTCTCGCCCTTGGCGGAATTGGATACTTATCAGTTGCGAAAGAACTTAATGTGAAACCTAGACCCAAGTTTGGACACGGACTCGAAGTTCCCTTACCTGGAGGACGTACCCTTCTCTGTAGTTACCACGTAAGCCAACAGAACACGTTCACAGGACGATTGACTAATAAAATGTTTGATGATGTTCTCAATAGGGCAAAAGAACTGTCAAAAAATTAAGGGCAAAAGTCGGCAAATGATTTCGGTTCATGGTCGTCGGTTCCGTTTTAATCCGATAGCGTCGGAGATCATGAAACGACGTTTTTCTCTTCTCATCCTCGCTTTGTTCCTCTTGACGGCCTGTGGATCGTCAGGGAAGCCAAAAAGCTTTTCTGAACAGCAAGGGCCCTTACCTGAGAAAATATCTGCATTAGCAGATGGTCTTCTCCAAAAGGGAGAGAACCCTGAATTGGTTCCACTAGTCCAAAGAAATTTTTTAGAAGGATGCGTGACTGGAGGGTTCGCAAGAGTGGATTCAATAGACAGCGTCGCTTTAGCGAACACATGCGCCTGTAGCTATTACGGGTTAATTGATTATGTGCGAGACAATACCGCTACAGAACTAGCCGCTTTTGAGCTCTTCGAAGATATAGATAAATCACTTAAGCAAGAGGAAGGCTACGCTGGGCTTAGTAGTAACTACACGGAGATTTTTGCCACTTGTCAAAGTTGATTAGAGCCCGCTTGCCTGTTGTGCTGTGCCTTCTATGCATTGTCTTGAGTTGCTCTTCAAACAAAAGCGATGGGGGGTTCTCAAAAGACCAAGGGCCAATCGCTGCGAATTTAATCGGAGCATTACAAGAAGGCGAGGACCCCAACCTTGTTCCAGAAGTTAAAAGAAACTTCTTGAAAGGCTGCGTAACCGGAGCAACTGATAACATCCCCGACCTTGTTGCCATCCAGGAAACCGGGCTTCTCAGTGTTTGCGGCTGCAGTTACAACAAAATTGTGGAGCACCTTATCGCATCTTCAACTGCGATCTCCGACTCTTCGGCTTCATTAACAGAAATAGAAAACGACGCGTACGAAAAATTCCAGAAGTTAGATGAAGATTTCCAAAAAGGCGAAGGTGAATTCACGGACAAGTTACTTGAGATCTTCCAGACTTGTATCAGGGAATCAGCTCCAACTATTTCCTCGTAGGGAGACCCAACCTTGGGCTTTCATTTGCCCACTCAGGCCATCGGGTTCTGCTCTTTATGGCTAGCTTCTGCATTAAAGCAATAGCGCCAGGGTCATCATCACCAGGACGAGTTTCAATTGCTCCATCAGCAATCATCGCTTCAATGACAGCTCTTCCTAAATCAGTTCGAATGATTGTAAGAGTCCAGTCCGTAAGATCTCCAATCCCACCCGTTGAAATATCTGCATGTTCTGCAGCGAAATCGGGGCAGTGATTACACCCTTCGCGTGTCCATGCATGACACTCCTTCAGATTTATTTCGTGGTAGTCGCCATTCTTCATCCATACTTGAAAGACCCCTTTAATGTTCATCTTTGAAATCTCATCTTTGTGGAGCCCATACTTGACCCAGAAAAGTTCATCAAACATAGAGTCGTCAAATGATTTCGAACAAAGAAGCCCAATATTTAACTTAATGGGCTTCCCAACCTTACCTACTTTTCGATTCCACATCACTGGCGCTATAGACGTTTGACAGCTCATGCCGACAAGAGCTAATCGTTCAAGTCCTCGTTCTTTTGCTTCAGGGTAAGCCATCGTGTTAGCCGAATACGTGTAACGACTCCCAGCCCCTTCAAGAACCTCATCCCGGTTGGTCGCTACCATCGGTATTGCTTTCCACCCAGCACTTCCATCACCGCCACCGGTATCCTCAAGACCAGACACTAGAGCTCCATCAATAACGTTGTTTTCTAAACACCAGATAAGGATTGATGAGACCAACCCCCCATCTTGCCCAATCTCGTATACGAAATCATCTGATGCTCGGATTAGCAGAATATCCTTATATATGCCCGCTACTTCTTCGTCCTCACGCATCCTCCCAAACAAATGACCATCTGCTTCTGTTTCCCAATCACGGAACCTAGGACAGGCACGTGTGCAACTAGTGCACCCTTTCTCACCATGGCCACAATTTGAGAGACCTAAGTCATCTTCAAGATGAAAAGGCTTATATTGACCAGGCTCATGCTTGTATCCGATCACATCATGAGGGCACGAGATCACACAACCTGCACAACCAGTGCAAAGCCCAGAAGTAATTACCTCTTCATACAATTCTTTCCATTGGAAAGACCAACGAGCCTTTTTTTCTTCAGGGGCGGTTCCTACATTAGCCATGATGCGAGGATACATCCTGAAGAACCCAGAATGTCGCAAGCAGTAAAAACTTTGATGCAAAGATGATCAACGATCTTTCCTGCATTTCGCGCCCTCGGCAGGATTCGAACCTGCGCACATGGCTCCGGAGGCCAATGCTCTATCCCCTGAGCTACGAGGGCGAACCTTCAGGGTAACTACTTCAATACCCAGCTCACAATATCTACGTCTTAACCACCTGAAGTCATTTGCTCTGCTTCAGGAGAGAGCGTTGAATAAGAGAAAGGATCATCTAACCATCCCTCAGGCAAGGAAACTTTTTTCGGCCCTCCTTTATGGCTACGTGGGATTCGGTAAGCTTCTTCCGGCAAAGATAAGTCTGGGTCAAAACGACTTACAATTTCATCGAGTTCACCTAAAGTCGTGATCTGATGTATCTCCCTTCGGATATCTTTCCCAACTGCAAATCCTGTTAAATACCAGGAAGCATGTTTACGAAAAGTCCGCAACGCCGCTTCGGTCCCATGCCATTCCACAACACCCTCAGCGTGTTGAAACATAATTTCTCCAACTTCTCCCAGAGAAGGGAAAGGAGATGGGTCTACTCCTGAAAAAGCTTCGGCTAATTGTTTAAAAAGCCAAGGACGACCAAGGCAGCCTCGTCCGATAACAACCCCGTCCGCCATTGTGTGACGCATCATCCGAATCGCATCATGTGGCTCCCAAATATCACCGTTCCCAAACACGGGTATCGACTGGATATGTTGCTTTAGTTCTGCAATCGCATCCCATTTCGCTTCGCCACTGTAGAGTTGCTCAACTGTTCTTGCATGAAGCGATATGGCTGCTACTCCTTCATCTTCTGCAATCTTGCCAGCATCAAGAAAGGTAAGGTGAGAGTCGTCAATACCCATCCTAAATTTAACTGTGATGGGAATTTCCTCCGGGGCGGCGCCAACAACAGATTTAATGATCTGCTGAAAGAGAGGGCGTTTGTAAGGCAATGCACCTCCACCACCGTGCCTAGTTACTTTCGGTACCGGACATCCGAAATTCAGGTCAATATGCTCAACCTGCTCTCGCTCAACAAGTTCCTTCACAGCCGCTTCAAGAGAATCAGGGTCAGTCCCATACAGTTGAATAGACCTAGGAACTTCATTTTTGCCGAATTCAGCTAACTTCAGTGTCTTTTTGTTCTTTTCTACAAAAGCTCTTGCAGTAATCATCTGGTTTACGAACAATCCAGATGTTGCCCCTGAAAAAACAGTGTTCAGGTTCGTGTTATCAACACCTGCTTGCATAAAAGATCGGCACAAATCCCTAAAAGGAACGTCAGTGACCCCTGCCATTGGTGCCAAAACGACCGGAGGCCAAAGTTTGAGAGAGCCAATAGGTGCAGGCGAAAATTCTCCTACTGCAGCGCAAACATCTTCGTCACCTCTCATCCTGTTCACGTTATAGGGCAAATTGGAACGTTTGAGAATGCCAAATATTTTTCTTCCAAAACATAAATAGTCAGATTAATAGATAAATGACAAGCGTTGACCTCCACTGGACCATACGATAGGGATTCAAGCGTGGAGGTAATTTCATGATTAACGAAACAATCAAATCCTCTCTGCGTCAAGCAATGGAACAATTGGGTATCTCGCCCATCCCACCTGAAATCAACATGGAACGACCAGCGAACCGCACCCATGGCGACTGGTCCTCTAATCTCGCTCTTGCTGTCTCAAAAAAAGTTGGGAAGCCAGCCCGAGAGTTAGCTGAGCAAATTTCTGGATACATGAATGCGAACTTGCCTGAAGGGGTGGAAGAAGTTTCGATGGCTGGCCCTGGCTTCATAAATTTCAAAGTAACCCATCGTTGCTTGCTTCAAGTACTTATTGAGGCCCTAGAGAAAGGCCCAGATGGTTTCGGTCGGTTGGATATCGGCAAAGGCAGAAAAGTCAATATCGAATTTGTAAGCGCTAACCCCACAGGCCCCCTTCACGCCGGACATGCTCGAGGCGCATGCTACGGGGACGCTATAGCTAGCATCCTTTCAGCTGTTGGTTTTAATGCCCATCGCGAGTTTTATATGAATGACCGTGGACTTCAGATGCAGATTTACGGCCAATCTCTTCAAGCAAGAAAAGAAGGGGCGGCAATCCCCGATGGAGGATATGGTGGCGAATACATCATCGAATGGGCATCGCTAATGCCAGAAGGGCTCTCCCTATCAGAAATCATTGAATGGGGTTGCGCACATGCGAAACAAGATCAACAAGAAACACTTGCAGAACTAGGTATTCATTTCGATACATGGTTCAGTGAAAAATCAATGATAGAGAATGAAGGTATAGAACGAGCATTGGAAGATCTCACCACTGAAGGTGCAGCATATGAAAAAGATGGGGCGACATGGCTCTCTTCAACCAAATTCGGTGACGATAAGGATCGAGTATTGGTAAAAAGTGATGGTGAGTTGACATATTTAACTCCTGACATTGCCTACCACCGAGACAAATATGAAAGATCAGATTGGTTGATTAACGTCTGGGGCGCTGACCACCACGGGTATGTCGCGCGGATGAAAGCAGCCATGAATGCTCTAGGAAATGACCCGGACGACCTTTCCATTCAAATTACACAGTTAGTTAAACTTGTGCGCGCTGGTCAAGAAGTGAAACTGTCCAAACGACAGGGCGACATTATTGAATTGCGGAGCATAATAGAGGAGATAGGCACAGACGCCACAAGATTCATGTACCTGCTCCAATCAGTTGACTCCAAGCAGACATTCGACCTGGAACTAGCTGCATCTCGCGCTATGGAGAACCCCGTGTACTACGTGCAAATGGCGCACGCTCGCCTATGCTCCATTGAGCGAAACGCGAAAGATGAAGGTTTCACTCAGGTAAATCTCTCACTTTCTGAGTTAGAAGTGCTCACACATGCCCGAGAAATAGAAATTCTCCGTTATCTAGAGACTCTTCCAGAAGTTATTGAATTAGCTGCTAGAGAACTCGCCCCACATAAAATAGTTACTTGGACTAGGGACTTTGCTAATGCCGTGCACGGCTTCTACCACGACTGTTACGTAATTGGAGACGGAGTCAGCACGGAATTAACAAATGCGCGACTCAACCTAGTAGTAGCATCAAAGACAGGCCTTAAAGTGGGGCTTGATTTATTGGGAGTTACTGCTCCAGAAAAAATGTAGGAAAAAATGGTTGAGAAAATTTCGTTATCTCTTCTACCAGACAATACGACTATCTCAGAAGATGGGATGATTGTTTTCGCAGGTGTTCGGGCCGACGACTTAGCTAAAGAATATGGGACGCCTCTTTTTGTTTACGACGAAGAGCACATTCGTCAGCGCTGCCGTGAGGCAGTTAACGCCTTCCCAGAGGGAGTTTCGTATGCCGCGAAAGCTTTTCTATCTAAAGCGATGGCATCTTTAGCCTACGAAGAAGGAATGGGTCTTGACGTGGCAACAATGGGGGAAGCGTATGTTGCTCTACAGGCAGGAGTTCCCGCAAGGAAATTAACCTTACATGGGAACAACAAATCATTTGATGAATTGCAGTATGCAATGGACAAAGGAATTGGAAAAATAGTTATTGATAGTTTTGACGAAATAGCGAAAATAGAACAGCTATTCTCTGCCGGAGACACTCCCATCAAAGCACTGATTCGCATCACTCCCGGTGTTGAAGCACATACGCACGAATACATCACAACTGGCGAAGAAGATTCAAAATTCGGTTTCACTCTTTCCACAGGGCTAGCAGAAAAAGCCATAGATATCGTAAACAATTCTAAAGCAATAGAACTCATGGGGATACATGCACATATCGGCTCGCAGGTCTTTACCGAGGAGTCATTTCGTAGATCCACTGAAATGCTTGCAGAACTCGCTAACAGATTCTCGTTGCCTGAACTTTGCGTCGGAGGTGGTCTAGGAGTTCCTTATCTCAACGATGAGTCATCCATCTCTATCGCAGAATGGGGAGCGATCGTTCGAAAAGTCTGCGAAGAACGAGGAGTTACTGCAGAGATAACTGCTGAACCAGGGAGAAGCATTGTTGCCAGCGCAGCAGTTACCCTCTACACGATCGGCACCATTAAAGAACTTGAAGGTATCCGAACATACGTCGCAGTTGATGGGGGAATGCATGACAACCCAAGACCAGCTCTGTATGGAAGTGGTTACGAAACATTTCTCGCTAGAGACACTGATTCCGAAAGAGATATGCCTATCACCCTTGTCGGAAAACATTGTGAATCGGGTGATGTTCTCGTCCGTAACGGCTCCATCCCAAGCAGTGCAGCTATCGGTGACCTATTAGTAACCCCAGTAACAGGAGCTTATGGGCACTCAATGGGATCCAACTACAACAAAGTACTTCGTCCCGCAGTAGTTTTTGTGAAATCAGGGCAAGCAGAACTCGTTATTCGAAGAGAAGGCCTAGAAGACCTACTTACAACTGACATGGGTTAGCAAAGCGTACAATTCCGCGGACAAGAAGTGACTTCTCCTCAAAACCATTTAATTTCGTCCATCTAGTAGTCTCGCTCATGTAGCTTATAGGAATGGGAAATACTGAAATTCGGATAGGGATTCTCGGCTGCGGTGTCGTTGGCGATGCACTAATTGCTCTGATGAACGCGCAAAGAGATATTATCGCTTCAAGAACAGGTATAGATATCAGCATTAATGCCATTGCAGTTAATGACTTAGATAAAGAACGTGGAGATTGGGTTGATGCATCAATCTTGACTGATAAGCCCGAAGATGTCGTTGCCTCACCAGAAATTGATCTCATCGTTGAATTGATTGGCGGAACCGATCCAACCAGAGAGCTAGTGGAAACAGCTATAAAAAATGGCAAACCTGTCGTTACTGCAAATAAAGAACTCTTATCTAAAGAAGGCCCAAATTTGTTTACACTGGCTGACTCAAATGGGGTTGATCTACTTTTCGAAGCAGCTGTCGCAGGAGGAGTGCCCTTAATGCGAGTGCTACGAGAGTCGCTAATAGGTGAACCTCTTGATCGAGTCATTGGAATAGTTAATGGGACAACGAATTTTATCCTTTCCCAAATGGCAGAAACAGGTGCCACTTACGAAAACGCTTTAATGGAAGCGCAAAGATTAGGATTTGCTGAGAGCGACCCCACTGCTGACATCAGCGGACAAGATGCTGCTTCAAAAGCTGCGATAATCGCTATGGTTGCCTTCGGGGCAGAAATTTCTCTTAACGATGTTCCCTATCAAGGGATTTCTGAGATCACTAGCGCCGACATAGCATTCGCTAAAAAATCACAACGAACGGTAAAACTTCTAGCAGTAGTCGAATATTCAAATGAAGCTATTGAAGTTAAGGTTTCCCCCGCCATGCTTCCAAATGAACACCCATTGTCATCTGTACGCGATAGTTACAACGCTGTATTCGTTGAAGGCCAAGCAGTCGACAGTCTCATGCTCTATGGCAGAGGCGCCGGAGGGAACCCCACTGCATCTGCTGTGTTGGGAGATGTTATCGCCGCATCAAATAATCTAATAAGCAAGACATATCGGGGCATAGGAGAACTTCGCCAAATTGAATTAAAGGATTTAGAAGATCAAGAAAGCGCTTATTACATAAGTGTGCAAGTTATCGACGAACCCGGAGTTCTGGCTAATGTCGCTTCGATATTTGGTGAAAATAAAATCTCAATACGGTCAATGGAACAAGAAGGAATGGGGGGAGAAGCCCGACTTGTCTTCATAACCCACGCAGCCAATGAAGGGAATCTCCGAGAAACCCTTTCACAACTTGGTCAACTCTCATCTGTTGAGAAAGTAGGAACAACCATAAGGGTTATTGAACCTTAAATGCGATATTTAAGCACGAGAGGTCAAGCTCCCCCGGTTACGTTCAGTGACGTACTCCTTAGGGGCTTAGCCCCAGACGGGGGACTTTATTTACCACAACAATGGCCTACATTTGATATAAGCGACCTTCAAAAAAGAAGTGGGTCGGAGCCAACATACCAATTTCTAGCAGGCGAAATCATTTGGCCTTTCGTGGAAGACACTTTTTCAAGAAAAGAATTAGATGACTTAATAGAACGAGCATATGCAACGTTTACATCGCAAAGAATTGTTCCTACGAAAAACTTCACTGAGAATCTATGGTTGGCTGAACTCTTTCACGGGCCAACTCTCGCCTTTAAAGATATAGCTCTACAACTAGTCGGACAGTTCTTCGACCACCAGTTAGAAAAAAACTCTGAAAGAATCACCATTGTCGGAGCTACCTCAGGAGATACGGGTTCTGCAGCTATAGAAGCATGCAGAGACAGGGATGCCATGGATATCATAATCCTCCATCCACATGGGAAAACCAGTGAAGTTCAACGTCGTCAAATGACAACTGTTCACGCATCAAACGTTCATAACATCGCAATTGAGGGGAATTTTGATGATTGCCAAAATCTCGTAAAAGCTATGTTCCGGGATGATGAATTCAACCGAGCTATTAATATGTCAGCCGTAAATTCAATCAATTGGGCAAGAGTGATGGCCCAGATCGTGTACTACTGGTGGACCGCAATGCAGGTAGCGAAAACTACACAAGTAAGTTTCTGCGTGCCTAGCGGGAATTTCGGTAATGTCTTTGCAGGTTATGGAGCGCATTTAACTGGATTACCTGTTAACAAATTTATTGTTGCTTCAAATACAAACGATGTTCTAGATAGATTCTTTACAACTGGTCGGATGGAGGCCCAGGCTGTTGCCCCGACTCTGTCGCCCTCAATGGATATCCAAATTTCCAGTAATTTTGAACGGCTGTTATTCGAAACTCTTGATAGAGACGGTGCAGAAGTGGAATCAAAATTTGAGAATTTCCGCAATGAAGGTTTCTTAGCGGTAGACCAATCAACGCTTACACAACTCAAAACGAAATGGGCGAGTTCACGAGTTAATGATGAACAAACACTTAAAACAATTGCCAGCATCTATGAAGAAACTGGAGAGCTTATTGACCCTCACACAGCAGTTGGAATAGCGGCAGCGAAACAGAACATTGAAGACCCGAATATTCCTATAATCTGTTTAGCTACCGCGCACCCTAGTAAATTCCCTGAAGCTGTTCATACAGCAACTGGAATTAAGCCAGATCTACCACCTCATTTAGATAATCTGCACCAAAGAGAAGAAGTTTTTTCAGTCCTGCCGAACAACCTGGAAGACGTTAAGGAATTCATATTGGGGAAGGCAAGAAGATAATCTTTCTGTAGATTTTCTAGTAACTGTTGCTGGAAGAAGTATTTACACGATAAAGTTTCAGAGTCGGGCGGAGCCTCATGAGGCATGGTTACTGAACCGCATCTCTTTCGTGGGTTGCACTAACCAAGTCGCTGGCAAATTAAGCCAAATTAAAGCGATCAGCGCTTTTAATCAAAACCTCAAGATTGAAAACAATAATGACAACAGAAACTCCAGATAGAAAAGATCTCGAATCTAAAGATAAAGATTCTCTTCTCGCTATAGCGAAAGCGATGGGTGGGAAACCAACGACTCGTGCGACAAAGGCTGACCTTGTTGACCAGATCATTGAACTCGCGGGAGGCGGGGCTTCCGAAGAGTCTTCTGAGGAAGCTGTTAGCTCCTCCGATGCTGGCGAAAACGCCGAGCCAGAAAACGGAGATAGTACTGCGTACTCGGCAGACCCTATGGCCGATGCACGCGCAGAAGCTACTAAAGGATCAACTTCTTCTAGCGACGACAACAATATTGAAAACAACGGAAAGAAACGCCGCAGAAGAGGGAAAAGTAAAGAAGCGATGGAAGAATGGGAAGGTGAACCAGTATCAGCTGAGGGGCACCTTGACCTTCGAGACGACGGGTATGGCTTTCTTAGAGTTAACGGTTTTCTCCCCAGTAGAGACGACGTATATGTCCCAGTAAAATTTGTCAGGCAATACGGTCTCAGAAAAGGAGATCACCTCATCGGGGCTTACCGGCCGGCGAACCGGTCAGAGAAAAATCCAGCTTTGCTTCGGCTAGATACCATTAACGGGATTGATTCAGAGAACGCAACCGATAGGCCAGACTTTGCCGACTTAACTCCAGTTTATCCAGATACGAGATTGCGACTTGAGAGAGCAGAAGATCCTGAGAATGCAACTTCAAGAGCGATAGATCTTATCGCTCCAATCGGCAAAGGGCAGCGCGTCCTTATCGTTTCCGATGCCCGATCAGGACGCAAAGAAATCATTAAAGAAATCTCACAATCACTTGAAAGCAATTATTCAGAAGTTAAATTACTTGTTTTGCTCATCGATACCCCACCAGAGCATGTGACAGAAATGAGACGCTGGCTAACCCGGTCCGATATCGCTGCCTCAACTTTTGACCAATCCCCAGAAGAGCATGTAGCGATTGCCGAACTTACTATTGAAAGAGCCAAACGGATGGTCGAAATGGGAGAAGATGTTGCAGTCATTATTGATGGCATGACCTCATTGGCAAGAGCGTATAACTTAATCTCTTCCAATTCTGGAAGGCAAACTTCCAGCGATGTTGATGCCTCAGCTCTCTATCTACCTAAACGCTCATTCGGCGCGGGACGGAAACTAGAAGAAGGTGGTTCCTTGACTGTCTTCGCTAGTGTGCTGAGCGGAACATCTTCAAAGCTTGACGAGATGCTTCTTCAGGAATTACAAGGCGGTAGCACTTCAGAAATTCATCTATCTCAAGAAACTGCAGAAGCCCATATAACTCCAGCTTTAAATCTAGGCAAATCTGGCACACAAAATGAGGAAGGGATGAACGCATCTGATGAAATGAATCAGGTTCACCAATTACGATCGGAGCTTCGAGAAGTAGAATCAAAAGATGCGCCTTCAAGCGGGATGGAGTTACTGCTAAAGAAAATTGCTGCAACCGAAGATAATGCAAGTCTTCTAGAAAGTTATTCCTAACGAACAACTCAATTCCCAATCAGGGTGTGCGAACAGAATTCTAAAGATACGATCAATAAGACGAAATCCGTGGAGAGAACAAATGAAACCAGACATTCACCCTGAATATAGAGAAGTAGTTTTTCAAGATACATCATCGGGGGAATCTTGGATTACAAGGTCAACAATTGAAACTGACGAAACCGTTACATGGGACGATGGGCAGGAATATCCTCTAGCAAAGGTTCCAATTTCTTCAACTAGCCACCCCTTCTTTACCGGAACGATGACGATAGTGGATACTGCTGGACGTGTAGAGCGTTTTGAAAAGCGTTATGGGAAAAGAAAACGTTCAACTGACTCTGACGAATAAACCATAAGAGAATCTTGCTACAAGCATGATTGACGGTGAACGGCGCTCAGAATTAAACCAAAGAAAACTAGAGTCTCTACTAAGGACAACTTTCCCCGATAGCACTTTTGAACAGGTTAAAACTCAAAGTGGCGCCCTTCGGTCAAATAATAAAGCCCAATACCTATACGCACCCAGTGAGAAGGTTTCACCTCTAGCTTTCGCACTCACTTTTCTAGAAAAAGGAGCTGTCATAAATATCATTCTTGATGAACCAGATCCTCTTCTGCTTCACCAAGCATTGGGCCTACATTCAGACATCAGGTTTTGGGTAGTTGAGAAAGATCAACTTATCCCTCATCCAGAAAGCAAGACTGCAGAGAAACCAGAGAAGCCAGTGGCTAACGAAACTGCGGTGTCTCTGTTACTAGAAAATGGGTGCGACGTTATACGAGAGCATGATGCGGTCAGGGGAGAAATAAAAGGGTTAGAAGTAGCGCGAATAATCAAAGATTTTGACAATGAATCCAATGTGCAAATTGGAGTAGGGTACTACGACCAAGAGGCACACAAATTAGTTGACTGGGGAGAGTCACCAGATGAGAAACTTGCCCGAGTAGTTTCAGAAGTGCACCAATACAGAAACAAAGAAGCGCAACCTCACCCCCTTAATCGGGTAGCTAGGCCCCAATGGCTGATATCTGAAATGATAGCATCCCCCGAAATCGTAGGATTAGATGAAGCATGGCACCTTTCAAGCCCAGAAAATGCAAAGGCGATCACTGAAACCACTCCAGCTGCAGCGCTAGGAAAAATTCGTGACCAAGTAATACTCGTCGTTGCTTCTGTAGGGTTAGACCTTAAGGCAGTTCCAATAGCATCAGGATTGTCAGTCACTACCGAACCAGATGAAATCTGGATGGTTCTACCAGAAAAAGACAAACATCCAGCGTTACTCAGACAGGCAGAACACCTCAAGACCCCTACTCATTTCAAAACGGCTAAAGAACCTTGGCCAAGCTAATTTATGCTGAGCTTCCAAGCATTAATTTAGGAACACAGATTTAAGGCAAAACTACAGGTATTCTCACTTCATGGCAGATCTTCATGAAGAACTAGAACAAGAATTCTTAGACCTTCAAGATCGATTAGGTGACCAAGACTTATTAGCTAATCAGGCAGAATACGCAAAGGCAGCAAAACGCTACAGCGAACTTGAAAACATTGTTAATTGTATCAGAGGAATTAAGTCATCTTCAGAGGACTTGTTGGTTGCTAAAGAAATGCTCTCAGAAGCTGATGGTCCGGAACGAGAAATCCTTCGAGAAGAAATAAACCAAAATCAAGAAAAAATTGCAACTCTTGAGGAGGAACTACGACATCTCCTTATCCCTAAAGATCCAAATGAAGATAAAAATGTAATCATAGAAATTCGAGGAGCCGAAGGAGGGGAAGAAGCAAACCTTTTCGCCAGGGACTTGTATGAAATGTATGCAAGCTTTGGAGGAAAAAAAGGTTGGAAGCTAGAAGTTCTTAATAGCCAGCATTCAGACATGGGAGGGTTCACAACCATAACTTTCATCTTAAAAGGTCAAGATGTCTGGTCTCAGATGAAATATGAAGGTGGCCCGCATCGAGTTCAACGAGTCCCTGTCACTGAAACACAAGGTCGCGTACACACATCCTCAGCGACTGTTTCCGTACTCCCCGAAGCAGATGAGATAGACGTAACAATCCAAGACTCAGACTTACAGGTTGACGTTTTCCGAGCATCTGGGCCAGGAGGCCAGTCTGTCAATACAACTGATTCGGCGGTACGGATAACCCATAAACCAACGGGGATCATCGTTTCAATGCAAGATGAGAAAAGCCAGTTACAAAACAAGGCACGTGCAATGGTTGTTCTTCGATCCCGATTACTCCAAGCAGAACAAGAACGAATACAAGCTGAACAGTCAGCAACAAGAAAAGACCAAATGGGGGGAGGAGGTCGTTCTGAAAAAATAAGAACCTATAATTTTAAAGAAAATCGGGTAACCGATCACAGAATCGGGCTCACACTCTACAAACTTGACAGAGTCCTTGCCGGAGAAATGAACCAAGTCGTTGATGCTCTCGCAGAAGATGAAAGAGCAAATCAATTAACTCAAATTGAAACAGAAGAATGACCCCAGAAGATAGGGAAAGAACTCCAAGAGAAGAAGTTCTATGGCGGCAGCTTTACCAGGAGGCGAAAGAAAATCTAGCGTCTAGAGATTTTGAGGTACCCGATATGGAAGCGAGATGGATCGTTGAAAAAGCATCGGGATATCAAGGAACTAAATCCACATCAGTGATGGATGAGAAAGCTAGCACTTTAGAAATCAAACATTTTAAAGCAATTCTTGAAAAGCGTTTAGCGGGGCAACCTTTACAGTACGCTCTTGGATCTTGGGGATTTAGAAACTTAGACCTCTATATAGATAACCGTGTTCTCATACCTAGACCAGAAACCGAGGTCTTAGTAGATATCGCGCATGGGTTACTCTCAGGTTGCGATACCGAGACTCCTCACCTTGTTGTAGATCTCGGCACAGGGTCTGGAGCGGTTGGTCTTTCCATTGCTCAGGAATGTGAAGACGTCCAAGTGTTTCTCACAGACAATTCGCAAGATGCTTTGAAGGTAGCAGCAGCCAACCTAACTGGATTAGGAAACGATGCTAGGAAGGTGAACATATTGCACGGCTCATGGTTTGAGCCGATACCCCAAGAGCACAGAAAATCATTTTCACTAATCGTAGCTAACCCTCCATATATCTCAACAGATGAACACTTACCACGAGAAGTAGTTGACTGGGAACCACATGCAGCGTTATACGCAGGTAAGGTAGGCACCGAAGATATTGAAAAGATTATAACTGAAGCACATCACTGGCTACATCCCAAAGGGGCAATGGCTATAGAAATGGCCCCTCGTCAGACCGAAGCGATAGCACAAAAAGCTAAAGAAATAGGTTACTCAAATATAGAGATCCATAAAGACCTCGCTAAGAAAGACCGAATAATGAGCTGCAGATGGAAACCATAAATCTTTCAAAAAATCAAGAAAAAGCTATACAACGATCAGCCGAGACCTTGCTATCAGGTGGAATAGTTATTTTCCCCACCGACACGGTGTATGGCATTGGGGCGCTTCCAACATTCCCTTCAGCGATAAAACAGATATTCAAATTGAAAAACAGGCCGACTTCAATGCCATTGCCACTGTTACTAAGCGAAGCGAAACAAATAAGTAGCGTAAGTTCTTATCGAAGCCAAACAATGGATCAATTGACAGAAATGTTTTGGCCCGGACCCCTAACGTTGATCGTGCCTGATGTGATGCCAGCAATTAGTAAATCACTGAATGGGCAGGAAACCATCGCAGTACGATGCCCAAATCACGATTTCGTTAGAGAACTTGTAACCAGAACAGGCCCTGTCGCGACGACAAGCGCGAACCTTCACGGGCAACCAACAGCGCTGACGCTGGCAGAGATAGTAAAATCATTCGAAGCAGTAGAACTTGGAATTGACGATGGCGAATGCGATCATGGAACAGCATCAACAATTCTTGACCTAGCTAAACCTTACCCAGAGATACTTCGCAAAGGCCCAATCAGTGCAATACAGATTTCGCAAATATTAGAAAAGCAAAATAGTGGTTAAGCACATCCAACCTTCTTTTCTTATAATTTCGCCACACTGAAGGAATTGCCGCACTAGCGTTTAACACATGGACTCATACAAAGCCGAAGAGAAAATAGCCGTGGGATGCGATCACGCAGGGTTAGCCCTCAAAGAAATTTTAATAAATTACCTTAATGAAATGGGCCATGAAGTAATTGATCTTGGAACGAACACTCCAGACAGAGTTGATTACCCTGATTACGGAGCAGCAGTCGGCCGGGCGGTTGCATCAGGAGAAGCGGACCTTGGCTTGCTGGTATGCGGCAGCGGGATAGGAATAGGGATAGCAGCCAATAAAATACCCGGAGTCAGAGCGGCAACAATTCATGACGCAACCTCTGCCCATCTCGCAAGAGAGCATAATGACGCAAACATTATATGTATGGGAGAAAGACTTATTGGGCAAGAAGTCGCCAAAGAAGCTCTTTCCGCATTCCTCCATGCTGAGTTTGAAGGTGGTCGTCACGCTGACCGAGTGAAGAAGATTGACGACCTTCTAGAATCCTAGTTCGAAATATTTTACGGCATCCCAACTTCTGGATACAACGGGTTTTGATCAAGAAGTTCAGCACAGCGGGTCCGGTTATCACTCCGAATCACATCAGACAGATTGAATTTTGCTTTTGATAATTCACCAGAAGTAGTAGTTGAAGGTTCGGTTGCTTCCAAGGTTGAACAGATAATCTCCGCTATATCATCCATATCATCACAATCCATTCCAACACTTGTCAAAGCAGGAGTCCCTAACCGAATCCCTGACGTATACCATGCACCATTTGGATCAAAAGGTACCGAATTTCTATTGACGATCACTCCGGAATCCTCCAAAGCACTCTCGGCCTGACGACCAGTTAATCCGAAACTTCGGACATCAACTAGGACAAGGTGGTTATCAGTCCCGCCAGTTACAAGCCGACCACCGCGTTTTTCGATTCCTTCAGCAAGAGCATTAGCGTTCTCAACAACTTGTTGAGCATATGAGCGAAAAGATTCCGTTTTCGCCTCAGCAAAGGCTACCGCTTTCGCTGCCATCACATTTGCCAGCGGACCACCAAGCACCATCGGGCATCCTTTATCAATATGTTCAGCAAGATCGCTGTCGTTTGAAAGGACGATTCCCCCACGAGGGCCACGCAGAGATTTATGGGTCGTGGAGGTCACGATATGAGCATGAGGAATTGGATCAAAATCTCCCGTAAAAACTTTTCCGGCAACTAACCCAGCAAAATGCGCCATATCAACCATAAGAGAAGCATCAACTGAGTCAGCTATTTCACGCATTTTGGCAAAATTTACTTTCCTTGGATGGGCAGAATAGCCAGCGACAATTACTAAAGGTCGAAATTCCTCTGCAAGGTTTCTAATAGCGTCATAATCTAAACGTTCGGTTTCTGAGTCCACACCATAGGACCGTTGGTCAAAAAGCTTTCCGGAAATATTTGGCCGAAAGCCATGGGTTAAGTGACCGCCGGCATCAAGTGACATGCCGATCATCCTCTGCTCCCCGAAAGCCTTCCGTAAGGTAGCCCAGTCCTCATCTGTGAGATCGTTCACATGTTTTGATGCATGCGATTCAAGAAAAGGAACCTCGACCCTGTAAGCAAGAAGTGACCAGAACGCAACTAAGTTAGCGTCTATTCCAGAGTGTGGTTGAACGTACACATGATGCGCTCCGAAGAGTTCCTTAGCGTGCTCACAAGCTAACGTCTCAACTTTGTCAACAAATTCACAACCGGCATAGAAACGGTGACCAGGGGTACCTTCAGCATATTTATCGCTGAACCAATTCCCCATCGCTAAAAGCACAGCAGGGGAAGCATAATTCTCTGAAGCAATCAACTTTAGTTGACTACGTTGGTTTCCTAACTCTCCACGAATGTACTCAGCTACCAAAGGTTCGCTTCCCTCAATGACATTTAATCCATAGGAGAAAGCTTTAGATTCACTAGAAATAGTCTTCTCATCCATAGATCCTCCTTGCATAAGAATCGATCGTAGTAGCTAAGCGGATCCTAGTAGATCCAGTCCTAACTTTGATAGATGAACAACTACTACCAACGATGTTGATGAGAAGACATTAATTTTTTAGAAATTGCATGTCATCATCGTTAGCCGGCGATGGTAGATTGCCGTAAGTGAATCCAAAGAAATCAAAGCCGTCTATTAGCAAAGGAGCTTACTGTCATGGCAAAACCGATAAGGGCTCTTGAGGCAGCAGAAGATGGAGTAGTAGCAGCATTTGAACTCGTCCTTACACCAGCCCTCTTCGGGTTTTTTGGATATCTGATTGACCGGTGGCTGGAAACAGGACCAATCTTTCTTGCACTACTCGCGGGAATAGTTGCTGTCTATGAAATATGGAAATTGTGGTACACCTACACGCAAAAAATGAAAAAATATGAAGAGGCTTTGCCTGATGCGAAAGGGCGAGAACTTGAATAGTAACGAAACAGGAACAGATAACACAGCCCCAGAACGCGAAGTAGCATCAGATCTATTCAGAAGGGGAGTAATCGTCTCCCCTTTTCTACTTGTTATTTGCCTTAGTTTTTGGGGACTAGGAGGCCTAGCATGTGGAGCTATCGCCTTAGGCATAGTACTCGCAAATTTTCTTGCTGGAGCATGGGTTATTGAATGGGCAGTGAGAATATCACCCCAATTACTCATGGGAGCTGTCCTTGGAGGATTTGTGATCCGGATGGGCGTAATCACAGGGGTCGTTCTACCGATACGCAACAGCGACTGGTTTGATATTGTTCCATTCGCAGCGGTCCTAATTTTTCTTCATTTAGGTCTTTTGATTTGGGAAATGCGCTATGTTTCTGCCACTCTTAGTTATCCGGGATTAAAGCCCCGCGCAAAGAGACAAAAGTAGAAAAAAAGTATAGGTTAGGAGTCGTGTTAAAAATGAATATTCTTGCACTAGATTTCCCTCCCGTAAGCCACTTATTTGAATGGCCGGATTTCGCCTTTGAAGGAACTCCGCTAGCCATGAACAAAACTGTCCTGATCTATCTACTCGCCCTTGCACTCACCCTTGGTTTGTTTCTTCTATCAGGGTCGAAGAAAGGCCTAGTTCCAAGAGGAATCTCTCATGTCGCTGAAGGCGGAATCAATTTCGTTGAAGACAGCATCGTTATGCAAACCATGGGTGCCGAAGGAAAGAAATACGTACCTTTCCTGACCACAATGTTCTTCTTCATATTCTTCTCAAATATTTTTGAAGTTATCCCATTCATCCAATTCCCAGCGAACGCTCGAATGGCTGTTCCTATCGCTATGGCTTTAATGGTTTGGGTTATCTACAACTTTCTTGGAGTTAAAAACCAGGGATTCTTTGGTTACATCAAAAACAGTCTTTTCCCACCTGGAGTACCTAAAGCTCTATATATAATCGTCACACCTATCGAGTTCTTCTCGGTATTTATAATCAGACCACTTTCGTTAGCGATTCGGTTATGGGCCAACATGGTTGCTGGCCACCTCCTTCTCGTTACGTTCGCTGTCCTCTCAGCTACGCTTTGGGACAGCACCTATGTTGGGGCTTTAGCTCCAGCAGCAATGCTAACCCTGATGACAGGCTTTGAGATTCTTGTATCGTTTCTTCAAGCCTTCATCTTTACAATACTCACCGCCGTTTATATGGGCGGTGCCATACACCCAGAACACTAGGAGTTAACAGTGCTCAGCTTAATTGCATCAACAATAAGTATCCTCGCCGCAGCAGTCACAGAAGGTGAAGGTCTCAAAGCCATAGGCGCAGGCCTTGGCTATGGACTTGCAGCTATCGGACCAGGCGTAGGTATCGGTATCGTCGTCGGAGCAGCAATCGACGCAATGACCAGACAGCCAGAGTCGGCAGGAACGGCCAGAACAACCATGTTCTTGGGTATAGCGTTCACCGAGGCTCTAGCGCTGATCGGTTTCGTTGTGTTTATCTTGTTGCTCCCATAAATAATCCAAACCCAAAGGGAAAAATCATGAAGAAAAGATTGATAATTGCTTCTACCTTAACTGGACTGCTTTTGGTATTTGGAATGGTCGGAAGTGCAGCAGCAAGTGGCGAAAGTCTCGGTAAATGTTCCGTAGATGAATACGCAGAAAAATTTGGTGCCGCAGAACTTACCCCTGAAAACATTAGCGACGAGGAATCCATTGAAGCTATAGGCGAGATCTTTGATGGATGTATTGAAGCGCCAAGTCCTATCATTCCAGAAATTAATGAAGTTATCTGGGGTGGAGGAGCTTTCGTAGTTCTGCTTGCTCTCATGTTGTGGAAGGGATTCCCAGCTGTCCAGAGGATCATGAACGAACGTTCAGAAAAAATAGCGTCAGACCTTGATGAAGCAGATAAGGCAAAAACAGATGCTCAAGCTGTCAAAAGCCAGTATGAGGCTGAATTAGCTGATGCGAAATCAGCTGCAGCAGCTGTCATTGAGGAAGCACGTCAACAAGCAGAAGTCCTACGAAGCGATTTGCAGGCACGTGCTGAAACAGAAATTTCTGAAATGAAAGCGCAAGCAGCCTCAGATATTGAAGCGGCCCGTGAAAGAGCGATGGGTGACCTTCAAAGCGAGGTCGCTGACATAGTAGTCGGTGCTGCCGAAAGAGTCGTAGAGGCAAATCTTGATGCGGAAGCCCAAGCACGCCTTATTGATAATTACATCAACCAAGTTGGCTCGAACTAGCAGGCGGGTGAAGACTGATGGCAGACGATAAAATCAACAGCTACGCACAGGCGATCCTGGCTGTGTCAGCTGCTGAAGGGAATGGAACTCAGGTTGAGGACGAACTCCATAGGTTCGCTCAACTACTTGAAGGTGAAGACGAATTAAAAACCACGCTTAGCGATTCAAGTGTTCCAGCAGCCCGACGTCAGCAAATTGTTGAAGACCTCCTTGACGGTCAAGTTACCCAAACTACAGTGGCGCTCATTTCTATGCTCGTTGCTGCAGGAAAAGGAACAGATATAAAAAATATTGCTAAACAAGTAGCTGACCTTGCCGCAGAAACACGGGGGAAAGCAGTTGCCGAAGTTTTCTCTGTCGTTGAATTAACCGACGATCAGCAGTCAAGACTGGCAACAGCCCTTAAGTCAGCAACCGGGAAAGATGTAGAAATGAAAGTCATCATAGATGAATCAGTGATGGGAGGTCTGCTAGTGCAGATCGAAGATGAAGTAATTGATGGAACAGTCCGTACGAGACTCAAGCAACTGCGAGAGGCATTTTAGATATGGCAGAACTCACTATAAACACGAAAGATATAGCATCAGCGATACGTAAGAATTTGGATGGGTTTGAACCATCCGTTGCGTCTGGCCAAGTAGGGCGAGTAGTTGAAGTAGGCGATGGTATCGCTCGAGTGTCAGGCTTACCTGACGCTGCAGTAAATGAGATGCTTCAATTTGAGGGTGGCATAGTAGGTCTTGCCCTTAACCTTGATGAAGAAACTATTGGAGCAGTTGTTCTTGGAGAGACAACCGACATCGAAGAAGGACAGCCTGTTCGTTCTACTGGAGAAATTTTATCAATGCCAGTAGGTGATGCAATGTTGGGACGAGTTGTGAACGCACTCGGCGAACCCATTGATGGGAAAGGCGCTATTTCTGGGTCCCAAACACGAAGAATGGAAGTGCAAGCACCAGGTATTATCGGTCGTAAACCCGTCCATGAGCCAATGCAAACAGGCATTAAAGCAATTGATTCACTTATCCCAATCGGGAGAGGGCAACGAGAACTTATCATCGGTGACCGAAAAACAGGGAAAACAACCATTGCTATCGACACAATCATTAACCAAAAAGGTCTTGGTGTTAAGTGCATCTACGTAGCTATCGGACAAAAGGCCTCAACCGTGGCCCAAACTGTTGCAACCTTAGAAGAATTTGGTGCTCTTGAGTACACAGTGGTCGTGGTCGCACCCGCATCTGACCCAGCACCATTCAAATACTTAGCCCCATATGCAGGTTGCGCTGTCGGCCAGCATTGGATGGACAACGGAGAGCACGCCCTCGTTGTGTACGATGACCTCTCCAAACAAGCCGAAGCATACAGGCAAATGGCTTTGCTCCTCCGTCGTCCGCCAGGCCGTGAAGCCTACCCCGGTGACGTTTTCTACCTCCACAGTCGACTACTGGAAAGAGCTGCGAAGCTAAGTGATGAGCTTGGAGCTGGAAGCTTGACCGCTCTCCCTGTGATAGAGACAAAAGCTGGAGATGTTTCCGCCTATATACCCACAAATGTGATTTCTATCACTGATGGCCAAATCTTCCTTCAGGATGACTTGTTCAAATCTGGTGTTCGACCAGCCGTTGACGTAGGTATTTCCGTTTCCCGTGTAGGGTCAGCAGCGCAGATTAAAGCAATGAAAACAGCTGTTGGAACACTCAAATCAGACCTGCAGCAATTCCGAGAGTTAGAATCTTTCGCTGCCTTCGGGTCCGACTTAGATGCTGTTTCCCAAGCCCAACTTGATCGAGGTTACCGGCTAACGGAACTCCTCAAGCAAGGCATTAATTCACCAATGAAAGTTGAAGAACAAGTTGTTTCGCTTTTCGCTGGGACACAAGGCTACCTTGACAATATCTCAGTAGACGATGTTGGACGCTTCGAGGAAGGACTTCTTGATCTCGTAAAATCCCAACACTCTGGCCTGCTTGCTGACATTGTTTCCTCAGGAACAGTTGATGAGGAAACCCTCAATTCAATAATTAGCTCATATTCTGAGAACTTTGAAAGCTCAGACCAGAATGATGGTGTTTCACCAGAAGCTCAGGAACAACCTGATGCGGAAACTGCAATGGTGGACTCAGATATAACTCTTCCCGAGACTGATATAGCTCGCGGTGAGGAAAACGAGGGCTAGATAAATGCCAGGCGGCCAGGAGCGTACTCTCCGTCGGCGGATCAATTCGGTCCAGTCTACGAAACAAATAACTCGCGCTATGGAACTTATAGCAGCAACTCGAGTTGTGAAAGCTATGACCCGGGCGAACGCAGCGAGGCCATATGCTGCGAAAATGACTGGAGTCATTGAAGATCTAGCTTCAGGAGGCGTTGGAGTAGATGACCCACTCTTACGATCAGGAGACGAAATCAAATCAATCGGATTTGTCGTTATCACATCTGACAGGGGTTTAGCCGGTGCGTACAACTCTGCGGTAATCAAAGCAGCAGAAAAAGAAGTAATGGCAGCGCAAACCGAAGGAAAACAATACAAACTCATCCTTATCGGTAAAAAAGCCGAAGATTATTTCAAATTCCGAAACTATGAAATAGAAGCCGCATTCTCTGGGATGACGGACACTCCTTCATATGAAGATGCACGAAAAGTAGCCACCACCGTTCGCGAAATCTTTATCGCAGAAGAAGTTGACCAAGTCATTTTGGCATATCAGGAATTTGTTTCAATGGGAACCCAAAGAGTTGCAGTAAGAAAATTTCTCCCACTGGAATCAATGGAAACAGTTGCCTCAGAAGGCAGTGGCGACGCTGAATCACGAGCACTATTTGAATTTGAACCATCACCAGAGGGAGTTCTTTCAGCTCTGCTCCCACGTTACGTTGAATCACGACTTTATTCAGCGTTACTTGATGCATCAGCATCTGAACATGCGAATCGGCAGCGAGCCATGAAAGCCGCTACTGATAACGCTGAAGAACTAATAACGAAACTCAGTCGAGCTTTGAATAGAGCACGTCAAGACGCCATCACCACAGAAATTATGGAAATTGTTGGTGGAGCTGAAGCACTCGGTGATGGAAACGATGAAAAAAGCACGACCGAAAAACACGAAGAAACACAAATAACGGTATAAGTCTAATTACCTTTGCCTAGGAGCAGAAATGACAGTTACAGAACCAAATACAGCAACTAAAGATGGGAAAGTGGTCTCAATAGCGGGACCTGTTATCGATGTTGAATTCCCTGAAGACAATCTTCCAGAGATCAATTCAGCTTTAGCTTTTGACCTGGTAGTTGATGGCGAAACGATCACAGTTTACGCAGAAGTAGCACAACAGATCGGCGATAGCAGAGTCAGGGCTATTTCTCTAAAACCAACCGATGGACTGAAGAGAGGAACCGCTGTTCGTAACACCGGCGCAGGAATCCAAGTCCCAGTCGGAGATGTAACGTTGGGTCACGTATGGAACGTCATCGGCGAGCCATTGGATGTGGACGCTTCAACCCTTGACATTGATGAAAAATGGGAAATTCACCGTCCAGCGCCTTCCTTTGACAGTCTTGAACCATCCGCAAACATGTTCGAAACTGGTATCAAAGTTATTGACCTTCTAACTCCATATAAAGAAGGTGGAAAAATCGGTTTATTCGGTGGTGCTGGAGTAGGAAAAACAGTTCTTATCACCGAAATGATCAACCGTGTTGCTACACAACACGGAGGTGTTTCAGTGTTCGCTGGGGTAGGAGAGCGGACACGTGAGGGAACAGATCTCTTTT
>PAQG01000050.1 GCA_002709645.1 Acidimicrobiaceae bacterium | reverse complement strand
CGAGAAATATTCTCTCCATTTAATGTTCCACCTACGTCGTTTACACCTGCTTGAAGTAATTGTGCCATTCCTTCTAAACCAATTTTCACCCACGAAGCTTGGATATTGTCTATGTGCCCGTGATAAGTAATCCTTGCGATGGCATGGACTAGAAGGTTTTCCCTAAATGTCGGACCTCTTCTTGCACGCTTCCGAAGGTATATGGGTGATGCCATATGGACGAAAGGAAGTCCGACAAATTCAGTGAATCCTCCGGTTTCTTTCTGCAATGCCCGTGTCGACAAGAGGTGCTTTGCCCAGTGAATGGGATTCTCGACACTTCCAAACATCATCGTTACATTTGACCGTAAACCAACGCTGTGTGCTATACGATGAGCTTCAAGCCACTCTTCAGTGTTGATTTTATCTGGACATAGTATCTCTCGTATTTCGTCATCAAGAATTTCAGCTGCTGTTCCTGGCAGTGATTTCAACCCAGCCTTTACGGCGCGTTTAAGGTAAGCATCCAAGGGCTCATTTAGTCTTTTCGCACCTTCAGTAACTTCAAGTGCAGTAAATCCATGAATATGGAGATCAGGTAATTCGTCATGGATTGCTTGGCACAAATCAATGTAATAATTTCCATCGAAATCAGGGTGGATTCCTCCCTGTAAACATACTTCGGTGGCACCTCCATGATGAGCTTCAGATGCCCTTGCAATGATCTCCTCTAGGGTATGCAAATATGGTTTCCCCCTGAGGTTGAGAGAAAGCGGACCTTTTGAAAAACCACAGAATCGACATTTGAATGTGCAGACATTCGTGTAATTGATATTGCAATTTGAAACGTATGTGACAGAAGAACCATTTACCTCTGCTCGAAGAGAATCAGCTAATTCAGCTATAGCTCTTATTTCACCACCTCGAGCGCGAAACAATGCAAGGATTTGAGGGAGTTCTACTTCTTGCCCTGATGCGACTCCTTGAGCTATTTCATCAATTTCGGACGTCGACCGAGCATGCCCTACAAGAAGATTTGTTGGATTGACGGTAGAACCGGAATACCACTGTGTTGAGTCTTCACCAACTTGTGCTACTTCAGCGCCATCATCAACGTTCTTTATAAATTCAATTTTTTCGGGGAAAAGAGCGCCAGGATCATCGCGGCCTAACCATTCACTATCAGAACGATCTAGAACAGGAAAATGAAGTTTATCGTCAAGCCAAATGGCAGGGTTACTCGCATATTCAGGGTAAATCGTAAGACGAGGAGCTATAGAGAAACCTCGCTTTTCTGTTACTTTAGCAATTAACTCAAGAGCTGGCCAAGGCCTTTCAGGGTTTACATGATCAGCAGTCACGGGAGAAACTCCACCCCAATCATCGATGCCAGCATCTAGGAGTATGCCAAAGTCATCTGATAAATTTGGAGGCGCTTGAAGGTGGATATCACTAGGAAGCATTAGCCTGGCAAGCGCAATAGTTTCAAGAAAGTCTTCGCTTGGGCAGGGTTTATGCTTGTGCATTTTAGTTCCAGCCTTTGGAAGGAAATTCTGGACTATCACTTCTTGGATATGGCCATGACGGTTGTGTGATTCTGCAATCGCTTCAATAGTTTTTATTCTGTCATCTTTGGATTCACCGATTCCTACAAGCAAACCGGTGGTGAATGGAATTCTTAATTGCCCAGCCGCTTCAAGTGTCTCCAACCTTCTCCAGGGTTCCTTATCCGGAGCGCCTTTATGACAATCTAAGTCCGCATTAACGGATTCCAGCATCATTCCTTGTGAAGGGGAAACTTCTCGTAGTAAAGACAATTCGTCGTAAGAGATAGCCCCAGCATTAGCATGAGGAAGTAACCCGGTTTCCTCTAAGACAAGTTCTGCCATAGCGTGTAAATAATGAATAGTGGTCTCGTAACCATTCGCTTCAAGCCAGGCCTTAGCATCTGGATAACGCAACTCTGGCTTCTCTCCAAGCGTAAAGAGCGCTTCGTGACATCCAGTCTGAGCTCCTTGAAATGCAATTTCCAAAACATCTTCGGGTGATAAGAATGGGCTGGTAAGTCTTGCTGGTGGTTGGGCAAAGGTACAGTATCCGCATTTATCGCGACACAGGTGCGTTAATGGAATAAAAACTTTAGGGGAGTAGGTTATGCGCATCCCTTTTGACAAATTTCGTTTCTCACTAGCTTCTTGAAGTAGCGTCGTCAATGGTCGAGAAATTACTTGACTCATGCCGGTCTCTTGTAGGATCGTATTTCGCCAGGCCTGCTTGCGATTTGGTCTGGTGAAACAGGGATGTCGCAATGGGGGCAATGTGTAAATTGCTGTAAAGCAGTATCGCAAACCGAGTGGGTCAAAATTGTTGGAGGATTGCCCTGCGCATACCAGCGGTCGCCCCAATGCATTAGGGCAACTAGCGAAGGAGATAGATCAATTCCCTTCTCAGTAAGAAAATATTCATGACGAACTGGATTATTTTGATATGGCTGTTGATGGATTATCCCAGCTTGATGGAGTTTGGATAACCGGTCACTAAGGATATTTTTAGCAATACCTAAATCTTTTCGGAGTTGTTCAAATCGCCTAACTCCCCGAAATAGGTCACGAAGAATTAGCATGGTCCACCGGTCTCCAATTACTGAGAGAGTTGAATCAATTGAACACTCGGTTTGATTATCGTGCACAAGAATAGAATATCATGTGAGTTTCAAAATGCAACTGACTATTTTTGTAGTGATTCTGCTTTCTTTGAAAGTGTAACTAGAAGATTCTCGAACGAAGTTTCAAATGAGCTAACACCCTCACGCTCCAATTTCTCCGAGACATCGTTGAGATCTACTCCAAGGGCCTCCACCTTTTGAAGAATCTCAGCAGCTGATTCAAAAGATGCATCAATAGTCCTTGCTAGTTTCCCGTGATCAAGGAAGGCAGCTAATGTTCCGTCTGGCAGAGTATTCACAGTATTGGGACCAATGAGTTGGTCAACGTACAATGTGTCAGGATATGCCGGATTTTTGGTTGAAGTGGAAGCCCACAGGGGTCTCTGTAGCCTCGCACCACGATCTTCAAGTGCTCTCCATCGGTCTGTGCTAAAACTTTCTAAAAATATTTTATAAGCCAGTTGCCCTTGAGAAACTGCTGTTTTTCCTTTTAGATCAAGAGCTTGACTGGTTCCTATAGCTTCAAGTCGAGAATCTACTTCGGTTTCAGTTCGTGAAATAAAGAAAGATGCAACAGATGAAATACTAGAAAGGTCTCCATTTCTAGCTTCTAATCCTGAAATGTACGATTCTATGACTTCCGCATATCTATCCAGGGAAAAAAGCAACGTAACATTTATCGAACGGCCTTCACTTATCATTTGTTTGATAGCCGGTAACCCTTCTTTAGTTCCGGGAATCTTTATATAGAGATTCTTGCTTTTGAGTTCATCATCTAAAAATCTTGCTGCATCTACTGTCGCTCTTGTGTTGCGGGCGAGTCGTGGGTCAACTTCCACTGAAACGTATCCATCAAGGCCATTACTTGAATCATAAATGGGCTCCATCAGCACAAGGGCATCGGCTATATCAGTTTGAACCAGACGCCAGTAAGCATCCTCGATACTAGACCCATTCTGAATTAAGGATTGGAATTGTTGATCGTACGCTTCCGAATCTGAAATTGCTTTTTCAAAAATTGATGGATTCGAGGTTAAGCCTCGCACACCTTTATTTATCCAGTTTTGTAATTCGCCAGAATGTAACCATTCTCGTCTCAAATTATCCAACCATGGACTCTGCCCATATTGGGAAAATAGTTGATCTAATATAGTCATTCAGATAGTGCCTCCTGAATAGATTGTAAATTGACACCCAGATTGTGCATAACTTCATTTCCAGGAGCGGATGAACCGAAACGATCTATGCCGACATGTTTAGATGCGTATTGAGCCCAGCCCATAGTGATGCCAGCTTCAACTGATACCGATAGGGAACAGTTCTCCGGCGAAGGAGGCGACGAACTTAATTCCCAACTTGGCATTGAGACTACCCGAACAGGTTTATCTTCAGCATATTGCATACAAAGTGAAACCTCTGAACCTGTTGCTATTAGAATTGCTTCAGGAGATGAATGCTCTTTTATCGTGTAGCAGCCTTGCTGAGCCATTTCGACATCAGTTTCTTCAAGTATTGGTAGGTTTTGTCTTGAAAGGATTAAAGCGGTTGGCCCATTATTTTCTAACGCTGTTATCCAAGCTGCAACGGTTTCCTTTGCGTCTGCGGGTCTGATAACCGTTAATCCAGGAATAGCCCTAAGCGACATAATTTGCTCTATTGGCTGGTGGGTCGGACCATCTTCACCGACTCCAACAGAATCATGGGTGAAAGAGTAAATTACTTTGGCTTGAGTTAATGCTGCTAATCGTATTGCAGGACGCATATAGTCGCTAAAGACCAAGAAAGTACCGCCTACGGGCACTATGCCCCCATGTAATGCGATCCCATTCATGATTGCACCCATTGCATGTTCTCTCACGCCATAAAACAATTGCTTTCCAGCAGGATTATCAGAAGATAGAACTGAAGTTTCCTTTAGGGCCGTACCAGTATTTCCGGTTAAATCAGCACCACCGGCAATAACAGCAAGATTTGAGGATATTTCGTTCAAGCAGACACCGCTCGCTACACGTGTCGCAACTGAATCGCCAACTTGTGATTCATATTGGTCTTGAACATCATTGAGATTCCAGCTACCAAGTTCTGAGTTGGGGGTCCAGGAGGCAGTTGCCGCTTCATCATCATATTTTCTTCCTGCCGATTGATAAAAAGACAGGACTTCTTCGGGAACGTAGAATGGTTCCTCTGAAGGGAATCCCATGGTGGCTTTAACTTCTGCGATCTCTGGGTCCTTAAATGCGTACCCATGGGCACTAGGGCTATCAACTAATGTAGGTGAGGGATAGCCGATGTGGGTTCGAATAATTATTAGTGAAGGGGCATCTTCGTTTTCCCTAGCCTGCTTTAGTGCCGCATCAATCGCATCTAAATCCTCTCCCGCTTCACCAATATCTATGACATGCCAGCCATAAGCTTCAAATCTTTTAGCAGCATTGTCTTGTAAGGAAAGCTCAGTCGGTCCATCAATTGTTATGTGATTATCGTCATAGATGCAGATAAGACGTCCCAGTTTCTGTTGACCTGCGAGTGAAGCTGCCTCGTGACTAATACCTTCAGACAAATCACCATCTCCACAGATAGCGTAAATCCGGTGATCAATCTTTTCGCTACCGTATTGAGCTCTCATCCATCGTTCAGAAATTGCCATTCCTACCGCATTTGCAAATCCTTGGCCTAGCGGGCCGGTCGTTACTTCAACTCCAGTTGTATGACCGACTTCAGGATGCCCAGGAGTCAGGCTACCCCACTGCCGGAAATTTCTAATGTCATCAATAGTTAAGCCAAACCCAGTCAAATAAAGCATTGCGTATTGCAGTATTGAAGCATGGCCAGCACTCAAAATGAAACGATCACGGTTCGCCCAGTCAGGATAGTTCGCGCTATAACGCAAAACTCTCGTAAACAAAACATGAGCTAAAGGTGCTAAAGCCATAGCTGTCCCTTGATGGCCGGATTTCGCTTTATGGGGTGCATCCATCGCTATACATCGAATTGTATTTATAGCCAATGCTTCAAGTTGTGGATCTACATCATTCACGTTCATCACTCTCCCTCTTAACGTGTCTACATTAACGTGGACAAACTGAGAAAGCCGTCATATCTGAAAAATCAAATACTGGATTAAAGTTAATTCTCAATCGTGTATGGAACAGCAATAGCATCGCCCTTATCAATACGGCAATTCGCATAAATTCTACAAGGCTCCTGCAATTCTAATTCAGCTCTAATAAGCCGATAAGCAAATAGTCCAGGTTCAATTTCTAAGGGCTGCACATTCCTAGCAATTTCTAAGTTTCCTAGATGGTAGGTAACTTCTAGCACTCCAGAGCCAGTTCCATTTGGCTCGCTATGAATCAAGACGACAAGATGTGGAGAGAGTTGCAACGGGAAACTCTCAGAGACTTTTGTCGTAAATTGAACTCCGGAAAGGTCAAGTCTGGTAAGGGAATCTGGAGTTTGCCTCATTGAAATATCATCGATGAAAAGCGCTGCGAGAATCTGCATATATATGCTCCTTCGTGAATTAGATTATCAGGAGGTTGTAAATAAGGCATAACCGCACATTGATGCTATTGCTTTAGCGATATCGTTAAGGCATGATTTCGATGTCTGAGTTTTCCAGCAAAAAACTATTGCACGAATATGGGCTTTCAATAACAAATGAATTCGTGGTCAAAAATGCAGATCAAGCAGTAGAAGCAGCTAAATCCTTAAGATATCCAGTTGTGGCTAAACTCTCCAGTGCAAAGATTCAACATAAGACAGAATTAAACGGAGTTAGATTAGGCATTCAAAACTCAAAGGAACTTGAAGTGGCCATAAGAGACCTAGAAACTATTGGGTCGGACGTTAATGAATTCCTGATTTCTGAACAAATACAAGGGAAAAGAGAATTTATAGCTGGCTATCACATAGATGATGCTTTCGGACCAGTTCTCATGTTTGGCCTTGGTGGAATATTTACTGAGATTCTTTCTGATGTAAACTTTCGACTTGTCCCATGTGAACGCCGAGAAATAGAAAACATGATAAATGAGCTTAAGGCGAGCTTACTTCTGGGACCATTTAGAGGGGAAGGGGAAGTATCTATGCAGCATATGATAGATGCGCTAGTCTCAATCGCAGACTGTGGGCTTGCTAATCCAGAAATTGTTTCAATAGACGTAAACCCAATCATTATCTCAAATAATAAACCGATTGCTGTAGATGCACTTGTTATGAAATCATGAGTGGGATAGAAAACATTGGTACGCTATTCAATCCTAAAGGTGTAGTTGTTGTTGGCGCATCAACTCATCCAGGCAAGTTCGGATTTGTTGCTCTGCACAATATTCTTAGTTCAGGATTTACTGGACCTGTTTTCGCGACGAATCCGAACAAACCGGAAATTCTAGGAATACAAACCCTTGAACGCATACAAGATGTGCCATCTGGAGAGGCTGATTTTGCGATGATTTGTATTTCTCCTGACAAAATTATTACAGCTTTACCTGAGCTAGCCAAAATTGGAATTACAAGTGCATTCGTGGTTTCTGGTGGATTCAAAGAAACTGGTGAGAAAGGTGAAGCTTTAGAAAAACAGTTAATTGCCAAAGCTCAAGAATGTGGAGTTATTATTGCCGGCCCTAATGGTCAGGGTCTTGTCTCCACACCTGTAAACCTATGCTCACAAATTGTGTCTCCGTATCCACCTACTGGAGATATATCAATAGCAAGTCAGTCAGGAAATATTCTTTCAGCATTGATGAATTTATCTAGGCTTTCAAATATCGGAATAGCCCGCGCAATTTCAGTTGGAAATCAAGGACAAATTACCATAGCTGACTACTTAGATTACTATTTGTATGATTCAGAAACAGCAGTAGCGATAATCTACGTTGAAGGCACGCCGGACGGGCGACGCTTTTACGAATCACTTAAATCACTTGCAAGCAGAAAACCAGTCATCGTCATACGCGGTGGTGCAACCGAAAGTGGGGCCATAGCAGCTGCTAGTCATACAGGTTCATTAGCATCGGATTTTTCGATCTTTGCTGCAATGGTTAAACAGGCAGGGGCTTTTTTAGTAGATGAGGTAGGGAGTGCATTTAATTTGGCAGCAACTTTCTCAACACAGCCTTTACCTAGGGGAAACAATGTAGTCGTGATGACTACTGCAGGTGGTTGGGGCGTCCTAACAGCTGATGCGATTTCTAGCACAACCTTAGAATTGTTACGTCTACCCGATGATTTGAAAACATCAATTGATTCCTTACTCCCACCTCGTTGGAGTAAAAATAACCCAGTGGATTTAGCTGGTGGGGAAACGCGCGATACGATTCCAGAACTCCTTTCCGTGCTTCTGGAGCATAATAGTGTTGACTCGCTCATTTTCTTAGGATTAGGAATTCAAGGAAACGTAGCGAGAAGTTATTTTGAAAGTTCCTTTGCAAATGAGGGAACTGACAGAATGGCGAAGTTTCACGAATCGCAAGAAAAACGATACGCAGATTCGATAATTGCTGCTACGCGGAAATATCGTAAACCTGTACTCGTGTCATCTGAATTATCAATCGCCGACCCAAGTAATCTCGGCCCTAAGACTCTTCGAGATAACGGATTTCTGTGTTACATTTCACCGAGTGACGCTGTGCAATGTTTATCTCATCTAGTAAATTTCGCGCAAACACAAAATAGATAATTTAGATGAATAGTTACCATTGAAGAATAGAAGTAAACTTCAGATGTGTTTCGCCTTCTTCAACGTTTACTTCTACCCGTATTTGTCTTAGCTCTCCTTATCGGCCTTCTTAACGTTAAAGACAACTTCGGATATGATCCTATTGGTGAGGTCTCTTCATATGACGCTTCGTCAGACCTTCTGACACCAGTTTTTTCTTTACGACGGGCACCTAAATTGCTCACATCACCTCTAGCAAGTCAGAAACTAGAGCAGGAGATCAGTGATCTTGTAAACACATTACCTAGTTCTAGTTGCTTAACGATAAGTTCTCCTTCTGAGCGGATATATGATCACCAAATTGACATTCCGCTTGTCCCTGGTGGAACTCAAAAGCTACTCACTGCCTATTCTGCGATTAAACAAATCGGCAAGGATTATCAGTACGAAACTATTATCGCTGCAGTCCGGGAGACTGAAGCAGATGGCCTTTTGCGAACTAGTGACCTTTTCATTTTTGGTAGCGGAGACCCACTTATAAGAACTGACTCTTATGCGTCGTTACTTCCTGAAACATATAGTCAGATCAGAACGAACGCTGACGAACTAGCAGATTTAACTGTCGGTATGAACATTCTCTTCATACAGGGTGCTGTAGTCGTTGATGAAAGCAGATATGACGAAGAGCGAACCGTGCCAGGCTGGTCGTCTGAGCTCAAGGAATTGGCACTAGCCGGTTCTCTTAGCGCAGCTCTTTTTGATGGTGGTTACGACGGACTTAAGCAAAATTATTCATCACAACGTAATGAAGATGATCCACCAGCTTTAACTCCTAGTGTCGACCCCGCCAAACGTTTCGCAGCAAATTTCGATGACCTTCTTGAAGCTAGAAATGTAGTAATCCTAAAAGCTGCGAAAGAGTCAAACGGGACCCAACTTGAAGATTTAATAGAGCTACTTTCAATTAAATCTCCAACAATGAATTTAATTGTTAAACAAATGCTCACAAATGATGACACCGTGACAGCTGAAATGCTATTAAAAGAAATTGGCTACTCCAGGCAAGGCCAAGGCACAACTGGGGCAGGCCTTGTATCTGTTCCCGAAATCATCAAAGGGGCCGGGATAGATAATTCCGGGCTTTTGTTGATTGATGGATCTGGGTCAAGCCCCGAAAATCAAATTACGTGTAACTTGATCAACGCTATTCTCATGGACTCGAGTACCAAAGATATTCTGAGGGAAGCCCTACCACTTGGTGGAGTTGAAGGAATAGTCGCATCACAATTCATAGGTACCCAGTTTGAAGGAAAGCTAGAAGCCCATGCAACAAGAACAGAAGAAAAAGCCGCACTTGCTGGATACTTTACTACAGCGTCCGGTACCGAATTAGCTATATCCTTTATAGCGAATAAGGCAATAGACGATGAAAATTTTGAACAAAAAATAGACTCATTTACTGAAGGAATAGCGAATGCTATAGCTGCGTACACTGGCGGCCAACCTCTTGATGAACTCGGCCCACTTCAAAATCCTTCTTCATGAAATGAATTCGTTACCTATGTTCCCCTTGGGGACTGTTATATTCCCAGATCAAAGACTCGCCCTACGAGTTTTTGAAGATCGTTACCTAAAACTGGTGGAAGATATTGCAAGCTCAGAGTCCATCTTTGGAAGTTGTTTAATTGAGAAAGGACATGAGGTCGGTGGTGGGGATACAAGATTCAGTACTGGAACTTTGTGTAAAGTAGTCCAATCACGAAAAATAAGTGTGGACCAACTACATGTTCAAGTTCACGGAGTTGAGAGAATCTTCATCAAAGAATGGTTACCTGAAATGACATATCCGGTAGCAAACGTTTCACTTATCGAACATGAAATTCGTAAAAAATTCAATTCTAGTTTGATGACCAAGATCATTTATGAACTACAAAAATGCTATTCGCTTATCTACCATTTACAGAAAATAGATTTTAAACCTCCTGAACAAAGCCAATTTGAGTCATTAAGTCTTTATCAGTTATGTGACCTCTCACCGTTAGGGCAAATGAATCGATACAAGCTCCTTGAATGTGAGTCAGAACAGCAACGAGGGATACTCCTCCTCGAAATGGTTACTGATGAGAGGAAAACGTTAGAAGGCCTCGTTCAAATTCAGATGAACGATCAATAATTAAATTTAACTATTACCCAAATTCAATATTTACCGATACCGTGAAAACTAGAGACCTATGTTTACGAAGTCAGATAGTGATTTGCTCTCAGAGAAATTAACTGAGTTTAAGAAGCTCATAGTAGCTTACGCGAAACAGGAGATTCAACACCCATTATCAGCCTTACTTAAGTGGACACTTCTGGGTCTATTCGGTTCAATATTTATCTTTGTCGGTGTGCTCTATATCTCTTTAGGACTTCTAAGACTGTTACAAGACAGAGTTGCAGCTTTCGATGGAAGTTTTTCTTTCGCCCCTTATTGCATAACAGCGTTATGCTTGCTTGGACTAGCTGCAATGCTTTTCAAAAGGATCAGAAAACATCAATAAAATGAATGAGATTACACCCTCAGATATTGAGGAAAAACTACTAGAAATAAGCAAAGAGCTAAATACTATCCCAGGAGTAATGTCGCTAGCGAAAAAAGCGTCGCCATCGATAGCAGCTCTAGTGGGGATTTGGCTTAAAAAAGTTACCAAGAAAGAAAAAACGAGTAAGCAAGGGGCATTAATAGAAATTCAACTATTTCCAAAAGTGAGGAAATACTTATTTAAGCCATCAGCTAAGGCAATTCTAAAAATGGGGAAGCAAATTGCTGACAGTCAGGAAACGAGTAGTGACTGAAAACGCAACACCGCTACAAATTGGAGATTTAATCTTATTGGTTGATTCGAAAGATCGCCGCTACCTACTTACTTTGGAATCTGGTAAAGAATTCCATTCACATGCAGGCTTCATCCCTCACAACGAACTTATCGGCGGCGATGATGGCATTCACATAAAATCTACAGGAGGCATGGAGTATCTAGCGATCCGTCCCACAATGGCAGATGTTGTACTTAAAATGCCAAGATCAGCACAGATCATTTATCCGAAAGATCTGGGACAGATTCTTATTTCTGCAGATATAGGAAATCAGCATAATGTTCTGGAGTCTGGTGTGGGATCAGGAGCTTTATCGATCGCTCTTCTTAGATGCGGTGCAAAAGTAACTGGCTACGAACTTCGAGAAGATTTTGCACAAAGAGCGATTAAGAACGTGACTAACTTTTACGGAGAGGAAATAGTTAATAGGTATTCTGTGAATTTAGGCGATGCGTATGAAGGATTTAGTGATTCAAATTTTGACCGAATGGTTCTTGACTTGCCAGAGCCATGGAAAGTAGTTGACCATATTCCAGCCACATTAAAATCTGGGGGAGTGTTCGTCGCTTACACACCGAGTATTACCCAAGTCTCAAAACTCAGACAAAGGTTAGAAACAGATAATTTCGTGATGCTGGAAACAATGGAAATTCTAAGGCGAACTTGGCATGTAGAAGGTCAAGCAGTGCGGCCCGACCATAGGATGGTCGCCCACACAGGGTTTATAACATCCGCAAGATTTATCGGCTAAGACTAACTAAAGGTTAATTTTATACCTCTAGATATATGCATTCACCGGGGCATTCTTCAGCAGATTCAATAGTAGCTTCTTCCTGACCATCCGGCACTACAGCTAAACCCTCTGGACCACCAGGCTCAGCAAAAATCGTATCGCCTTCCTTGACATAAGCTAGACCATCATCAAGAAGAGTAAAGACATCAGGGGCTATTTCTTCACACAAGCCATCACCAGTACAAAGATCTTGATCTATCCAAACTTTCATACAATCCCTCTTTAATTAACTTACATCAACAGTATGACCAAATGGTATAAGAAATGTGTGGATGTTAAAACACTTTTTTTAAGAAGTCGTCCAATATTTACAATTATTAATCATTATGTGCATCTATTGTAGTGGCATTGATGGTATAGGCTTCTACGATAAATATATGAGTGATGCAAATTTACGAAAGTTACTTAGTGAAACTGAAGAAGAGGTAACTGCGTTACGCGCCCATATAGATTCTCTAAGAGAGCGAAACACTAAACTCACAGAATCAAATTCGCTAGCTCCGAAACGAATTGCGTTGTTAGAAAGCCGATTGAAAGAAGCCAAATTATTGCTAAAAAAAGCTGCTAATGAAAATGAGAAATTAACGCAACTATTAACAGATACTCGGAACCAGATAGCTAATTTAAAACTCGAAGTGGAAAAATTAAGCCAGCCACCCGTGGGTTATGGGACTTTCCTTGGCGTGAACAGTGATGGGACTGTAGATATCGACTCTTCGGGAAGAAAATTAAGAGTCAATACCCACCCAGATATT
>PAQG01000049.1 GCA_002709645.1 Acidimicrobiaceae bacterium | reverse complement strand
CAGGCCGCCAGGAACGATGGCGATGGATTGATTTCGTCGTCGGTCAAATATCATTGCTGGGCTTGAAACAGTCACATGAACAATTGCGTGCAACGCACATGAAGCACCATGCCCACACAAACGATCCGGACCTAGATGTGGACTACCAAAGTCGTGCTGACCATTGGTGGGAACCGGCCTTAGCAGTACACCGCCGCGATACCCATACTCTCCAGAATCATATGGAACGTGACCCAAAATTTGCTGAAGCTATAGTGCGGGGCACTCCAATTGCAAAGTTATTATCGTTGACACAGCTAGTGATGGTGATCCTATTCCCATTGGAGACTTTGCTCGTGTGGTGGCTTCCCTCAAAAATTGGGCTCTCTTACATCTACGTGTACTTCGCGTGGGAACCACATCGACCTGGCACACAAACTGGCCGCTACGCTGATACTCGCTTCTGGACTATCCCTGCACCACGGTTCCTATGTCATTCAATGCAAACCCACGTCATTCATCACATGTATCCGAGTATTCCACACTGGGATGAACCAAAAGCTATGGAAGCGCTTCGGCCCTTCATGGTTGAGCGCGGCGTACCAGGCGCCACCGAGATCCCGGACCGAGTTCGATTTAATCCCCTAATAAGCCGTACAAAATCCGTTTAGAGTTTTATCCAGTACCATCGTTGACCGTTCTCTTCTCTTTGGAGAATCCCGTTATTTGCTTCAATAGCTCGTCTCGACCCAACATTACCTGAAGCATTCAGGAATTTGGCAAAACAATCTGATAGATTTTCCCTCGTCCCCCATGGTGAAATACTCGCAATCAAATAATTCACCTAAAGGAACTACTGATTTATTTTGTGAATGACACCTGCAGTTCTTTAACAGCGAAAAAGGAGTTGCCTTGAACTACCGGTCCTTGCTGTTGACTATTTAGACTTGGGGTTCCTAAACGTTCAAGGATTAATTTGGATCCGATCACAGCTTCATTCCGAGCTAATTCGTAGCCGATGCAGAAGTGTTTCCCTAAACCAAAGCCAAAGTGGCCGCTTCGTTCTACATCTTTAGAAACTCCTGAGCGATTTTCTTTGCCGAGGTGCAGATCTGGACGGAAAATATCAAAACGTAACGGATCTTTAAAAACAGAAGAGTCTAAATGAGCCGAACCTAAACAAGCTCGCACTCTTGTACCTTTAGCAATTTCCACACCTTGTATTTCTACTTGCCTAGTGGTGAATCTGTCTTCACTGATTACTGCCGGTGTTCTTCTCATAGTTTCGCTGAAGGCGTTATTCCACAGCGATTCATCATCAATAACAGCTCGCAACGTTTCTGGTTGAGTAAGGACATTCCACCACATATTCGCTATAGCTTTATCAGTTGTTTCCCCGCCAGCGATGAAAAGAAGGCCGCAAAAAGCAGTGATCTCCTCTTTATTTAACCGCTGACCCTCAACTTCCGCTCTAGCGATTTTTGCTACATGGTCAACTCGCTCGGGATTATCAACTCCATTAAGTAACGGAGCTATGTGGCTACAAAAAGCAGTATTAGCGTCAAGCCCTTTTTGACGTAGCTCTGGAGATCCTGAAAGGCCCATAATCATTGCAGTGACCCATTGACGAAAAAGATGCCCATCTCCATCCATTCCAAGAATCGCTGAGATAACGTCAACAGGAAGTTGAGAGCTGAATTCACGCACCAATGAAACCTGATTAGGGTCCGCGAAACGATTGATGAGTTCATTCACACAGTTAATAACCAGCTGTTCGTACGACTTCAATCTATTACCGACAAAATCTGGTGCCACTATCTTCCGACGAACCACATGACCATAATCATCCCGAGAAATGAGCGTTGGGCCCACCACCTGACCAGTTGTTAATTCGTAAGTTGAAGAAGAAAACGTTTCGTGATCGATGAAAATATTTTTGACATCTTCATATCGTGTTACCCACCACATGTCACTGACGTCGTCATAGAAGACAGGGAAATCATTACGCATCTTTTCCCAAATAACCTCTGGGTTTCTCCGGTATTCACGTGAATAAAGCGCCGATGAAAGCATTTCTTACGACTTTTTTTGGATGACGGAAATACCATCCCCTATAGATAACATCGCGCAGAGAACTCGCTCATCATTTTTCACATGCTGGTTAAAATTACGTATAGCGATCGTGTCTTCATCATTGATACTGTCATCGACAACTCTGCCAGACCAGAGAACATTATCAACAACAATAAGGCCACTCTCTGAAAGGCGATTAAGTATTGCTTCGTAGTAGTTTATGTAATTTCCTTTATCAGCATCAATGAAAGCGAAATCAATCTGTTGCTCTTCTGGTATTTTCTCTAAAGTTTCAAGCGCTGGAGCGAGGATTAAGTCAATCTTCCCTTCCACGCCGGCTTGCTTCCAATGCCGTTTCGCAATATCTGTCCATGTCTCTGAAACATCACAGCACAGTAACTTAGCGTTAGCCGGTAACCCTTTAGCGATAGATAAAGCCGAATACCCTGTGAAAGTTCCCACCTCAACCGCGAAATTCGGTCGCAATGCTTTCACTAGCATTGTCAGTAGATTCCCCTGATCCGGCGATATCTGCATCCTTGAAACCCAACCCAAATTTGCAGTCTCATCAATCAACGACTTTTGTACTCTATCTATTTCTGTACTACTAGAAAAAATATAATCTACGATCTTATCCTCTAGAAAAAATGACCGTTTATCTCTTTCTTGTTTCAAGAACTTAAATATGTTTTTCATTTTCGCCTTCACCCTCCCAAATTTGACCCATCTCCGCAAAAAGTTCCATGACATCCTCAACCACTTCCGAACTTCCAAATTCCCGGTAAAGCGAATTCACGTTCAGGTATATTCTCTCACTTTCACCCCAATCAGCAAAGGCCCCGAGATCAATATCTCTCGCCGCATCACGAACTGACATGCCATCATCAAACCGGATCTTCGCCTCATTTTTGAGCATGATCCAATAGTCGCGAACTGCTATAGCCCCCGAAGAATCTGTAATGGGTCCATGCCCTGGAATAGTAACGGCTTCCAAAGAGGCAATACGATCACAAGCATCTATCCAATTATCAACCGGCCCAGCCCACATCAAAGGCGTTCCTTCAATGAAAAGAATATCTCCGGTAAAGATCACGCCGCGTGATGGGACATATACGAGAACATCTCCCTTAGTATGGGCAGGACCAACCTCAATCAATTCAATTTCAAGATCTCCGATAGTCACTGACATACTCTTTGTGAATGTTTCCGTAGGGGCCTTCATAGTGATATCTGAAAAATTAAAATCTCCGAATGCATGTTTGATATATCGTCCAAGTGGAGAGTCATCTTCTTCGAATCTCCGCACCATCGCCGCTAACGCAGCAGGAGGGAGTTCAGACATTTCATCAGCAGTTGCGACAGACGAAATAATTCGTGATGTGGGTACAAGTTCGTTTCCATGGCAATGGTCACCATTCGCATGAGTATTTAGCAAAATATCTACGTGCTCTTTGACCGCCGGAATGACTCGCCCCATTTCTCCCAGCATGATTTTCGTTAATGGAAGATCAAAAAGGGTGTCGACAATCATTGTCTGATCATTATCGGCGATTAATCCTGCGTTACTCCACCCCCATGAACCGTCAGCGGGAAGCCATACGTGAATACCATCAGCGACTTCAACAAGTCCTTGTTTACGACCAATACTCAATCTGTGCTCCCCAGCTTTTCTTCTGCCTGTATTTAGAAGACTACATAAAAGGAATTCTTGTCAAGAATCTATTTAGGACTAGATACTAAAAGAAACGGGCAGGCCCTAAACCCTTAAGGTAGATTTATGGAATTGCAACATATCCTCACGGAAAATGTATGCCTGTTCCCCAGAGCTGCCCACATGTGCACCTCGCCTGCCAAAGCCACCTTCAATTGCAGCCAAAAAATGCGTTCGGTCAGTTGAAAGTGAGTTTGCCTCTCCAGTAACAGGATCAATCATTGCTCCAGTAGCGTCCAAATACACGGTTGGGGCTTCAGGAGCGACGCTTGCTTCAGGAATTTCATATACTTCTTCATCCCAGTCGAAACTGTGCGATGCCCCCTTAACGATCCGAATTGAAGCATCACCACCGTCAAGTGCGACTGCTTGAATCTGGGATTGGACTTGCTGAACTGAAAGCCAATCATCTCGTTCCCCTACTATTGCTCTCACCTTCGTATGGCCAACGGATGGCTTAAGAAATTGGTGACCACACCACGGATACACCGCATAAACCCCTTCAAAACAAAGATTGCTTCCGATAATGGGATCAGCGAATTGCCGCGTACTTGCCATTAGAACAGCAGATCCTCCTCTACTATGTCCTTGAGCGGAAATCCGATTAGCATCAATTTTTGGATGCTTAGCAATAGTTTCTAGAGCCATCAAGACATCGAATGCACTCGCAGCGAAAGAAAAGGGGGTCTGGTTTGCAACTGTTGACTCCACATTCCTATTCGCAAAAGGGTCTATCACAAAGGCAGCTATGCCTTGAGAAACAATCGTTTCCGCGTGCTGCAGATGGTTCTCACCGACTCCCAAACTTCCTGGCACGACAATGACGGCGGGAGATAAATTATCCGAGGAAGCAATGAAAAGTTTTCCACTGATGTTAATTCGTTCAATTTGATGAGGTGCCTCGATCGCCTCAAAATAGTTCAGGGGATTCCCCGATTCAAAAACAATTGATTCACCAACAACTCCTGCAAGGGAAAAGTTCTCAAGATAAAAATTTTCAGCATGCCCCACGTTACGATTCTAGGCTTAAAGAGTGGAAAGGCTCTTAAATCTGTTTCTATGCCTTACTTATTTACCGATAAAGTTCACTAGGTTCCGTCATCACAGAAACACGGCTGGAGAAATCCTACTAGTCTGAAAATAGCAAATTCTGCCACTCCCTCTCAAGAAACTGAGTACATTATCGATAATCAACCCCCTAAACCCACTTCCATGAATGAACTCCAAATTGGAATAATTTCTTGCAGTCTCGGTTATGTACTTATCGCTATCGCTTCCGTAATTGTTTCAGACTCTGAAGTGCATGGGTTCACTATGGCCTTTTGGAGATCATGGATTTTCGTACCTTTCTTAGGCTTTTACGTTCTTCTTAAACAGAAACAAAAATTTACCTGGCGTAATTTCTTATTGTGTGCTCCTGCAGGAATATGCTTTGGCTCAGCTATCGGGCTGTTTTTTTGGTCCACCCAAATAACAAGCCTTATCAACGCAAGCCTTATCAGTTCATTGCAGCCATTAATTGTCATTTTTTTGAGTTATTACTTTTTCTCAGAAAAGATTACGTCTGGAGATATTGGATTATCATTTCTCTCTATTGGAGGAGCGGTCATCATTGTCCTAGCTGGCACAAGTGATGGGAGCGGAAAAATCAGTGGCGATCTCGTCGCGTTGTTAGGGATTACTCTAGGAGCCGGCTACTTCGCATTCGCGAAAAGAGCTTTGACGAGACTTGGAGTCGCTGAATTCATGACCGGTTATTTCATATGGTCTGGAATTATCCTTACCCCCATGATGCTTTTCGCTGGAGCAGGGATAATGCCTCAAACGGAACGAGACCTCCTGCAAATTCTCGCAGTTGCTTCGATACCGGGAGTAGGTCACGTTCTTCTTAATTTCTCTCAGGGGAAAACACCTCTTAGCTTGATCGGTATTCTTCAGTTACTGGTTCCTGTTACAGCCACCGTTTCTGCCGTACTTTTCTTAGAGGCAACAATTTCAGGGGCAAAGGGATTAGGAATGATTATTGTGTTGGTCGGGCTTGGGTCAAGTAGCTACCTGAGAAGTAAACGAAATGATATGGAATCCGCTAAAGCAGAGACCTAAATACCCACTAGAGACAGTTCCTAAGCACTAATACCAATTGTTCAACGGTTTGTTGGCTGCAAATGTGCTCGACGGGCTTTTCGATTGGGCCGACCACTGGATTTCGGCGAGGATTCCTTTCTGTTCTGATTTCTATTCTGATCTGATTTTGGTTTCTGCGAACCATGTTTCTTTATATGTTTATTATTCGTTTTTTTCTTATTTCTATTTGATGAATTTTTCTTTTTAGGTTTGTGATGCGAAGCCTTTGAACGATTCTTTGGCTTCTGACCGTTACGTTTCTTTAATGATTCCCCGTGCGTAGTCTTTTTCTCTGATTTCGATTTTTCCCCTGATTTCTGTCCTAATTGTTTTTCTGCTCTACTTTTCCTTGAAACCTGTGGTGAAAGTTCAGATAACCGCTCTGGTTCTATCCTGTGTATCGCTTCACTGATCCCTAACCGTGATTGCATTTTTTTCGCTGTTCTTCTTTGTTCGGGTTGGATAATAGAAAAAACTATTCCTTCATTTCCTGCCCGAGCTGTGCGTCCTGAACGGTGGATATACGCTTTATGATCTTCAGGGAGATCATAATGAACTACTAGTTCAACTCCATCTACATGGATTCCCCGAGCCGCAACATCCGTAGCTACTAGCGTTTGCGCTTTCCCATTAGTGAAGTTCTGAAGAGCTCGCCTTCGTTGATGTTGACTCTTCCCCCCATGTATCGCTTCAGCATCTACTCCTAGTCTCTTTAACTGTTTTGCTAAACGGTCAGAACCATGCCGAGTTCTACAAAAGACAATCGCAGGCCAGATAGCTTTCACTGCTTCGGCAGCAGCAACAGACTTCTCTGATTTTTTCGCGATCATAAATGTATGGGTTGCTTTCGTAATATCAGGCGTTCGCTCTCCCACTTCATGCAAGACTGGGTCCCGTTGGTAACGTTTTTTCAATTGCGCTACTTCTCTATCAAGAGTTGCTGAGAAGAGAATTGTCTGTCGCTTGTTTGACGTCTGGTCAAGGATTCGAGAGATCGCTGGCATAAATCCCATATCGGCCATTCGGTCAGCCTCATCAATAACTACTTGCTGCACTGCTCCAAGATTTACTTCACCTTGCTCAATGAGATCTTCGAGCCGGCCAGGGCAAGCGACAAGAATATCAACTCCTTTAGATAATGCTTTTCGTTGCGGGCCATACCCTACCCCACCATAAACAACGAAAATATTTCTTTTGCCGCTGAAAGACCGAAGCTCATTACAGATTTGTTCAGCTAGCTCTCTAGTGGGTGCAAGAACTAAACTTTGCGGATTACGCGGTTCCGATGCTCTTGTTCTTACTACGAGAGGTATTCCGAACGCGAGAGTTTTCCCAGATCCCGTAGGTGCTCTTCCACAGATATCTTTACCTTCCAAGCCTTCCTGAATAGTTTTCTCTTGAATTTCAAATGGCTCTCGAATTCCTTGACGGGCAAGGGCTTTACAAATGAATTCTGGCACTCCGAGACTAGAGAAGTTTGTAGACATACTGATTAACCTATTTTCGACTTGAGCAAAGAAACTGCTTGTTCGCCAGATCTTGAGGATCTCTCAAGACAACAATTCGATTGATTTAACCTTCAAAACAGTTGATGCTTTATGGCTCAACTATGGTAACGCCTAACACACGAACTTCCTGTGATCAGTCCAAAGGTCACCTGTCACATCACACCTTTATTGTGCGGTAATGACTAAATCACAAGACGAACGAGGAGAGAGAAACTCTCAACATATCCCTTTTCGCTGGCAATTTCGCGACATGCTACGATCCAACAAATATGACCAGAAAATAATGGCAGAATTGCTTCTTTCCTATTCCAAGCTTTCTATTGGGCCAGTTCTATCTGTTTCAGTCACTCATAGCCCTTCACAAAAATCCGGGTTTTTTTATTCAATCGAATTACCACAATTAATAGCGACTTACATCCAACATGTACTTGTATGGTGGTTGACTCTCCGAGGTGATCAAAATCTTGGAGAGTCAGGAACTTACAGAAATCTCACAGACGAAGAAAAAATTGATAGAACATGGTCTCCGCACTTTTCTTTCTTAGTAAATGGGGAATCAACTGCGATTGAAACAAAGGTTCAGATACAGAAAATTCTTGAAGCGGAGTTGAGTCCCCTATGTACTGAAATTCAAGACTTTTTGCGTCCTTTGTCCAACGATCCAACAAGAAAACAATACGTATCCCCTGAAAAACGTGGCAAAAGAGGGAAATTTGATCCAGGCCCAGTATTTGGAACGTCTTTTGATTTTCTCCAAAAAGAAGCAGAGATACAAAAAAAAATTTAGCGAATAGCATTCCAGTGTTGGGCTGGAGTTGATCATGTCGCTAGGCTGATCCATCACCTAAGAAAGATTTTTCGGGGATGGTGTAATTGGTAACACAACTGGTTCTGATCCAGTCATTGGGGGTTCAAGTCCTCCTCCCCGAGCAACTAGAATAGTAATAATAAGTTCTTGCCCCGTTCGTCTAGCGGCCTAGGACGCCACCCTCTCAAGGTGGTAGCACGGGTTCAAATCCCGTACGGGGTACTCATTCGCTTAACGTGCTTGCTCTACGAAAACCAATTACCCGCCCCACAGAAGTCCCTATAGTTTCTCGAAAAAGTTGGCTGAAGGAACTGTCAAGTTGCGTAGGAGAAAACCAAGGTTGCAGCCCAACCTCTCGAGCTATTTCCTTCGCACGTAGTGCATGGTACGGGTCGGAGACCAGAAGAACCCTTTTCTCTATTCCAGCCCTCTCAAGAGCATTTGATGTAGCGCTTAGCGACTGAAATGTATTTGACCCATCAATAACAACCAGGATTGCACTCTCGGGAACTGAGCGTTCAAGAAGATACGTGAGCCCAGCGTATGCTTCGGTAAATCGGTCCCCTCCCTGTTTTGACCCAGTGGTGACTATAAAGGGAGCTACTCCGGCATCGTACAAATCTAAAGCATGTTCCAAACGAGCCTCAAGGACAGGAGAAGGAACCCCATCCCACTGTGCGGCACCGAGAACAACTACTGCATTGACTTCACGTACTTCGTCACGCGTACTTTGCCACCATACCTGAGCAAAGGTTATTGAAATAAATGAAACACCTAACAGAATTAAAGCAAGGCACGTAGTAGAAAAAACTTTGACATATTTGTTTGCCTGTTTAGACTTGGCAAATGGGTAAAGTTTCGTATCGGTTGAACCTTGTTCCGAAAGCTTCACCACAATTCCTAAGTTAGCTTTGACCTTGTATCAATCAACCGCTTTATGATCAGTGACCGATCCAAGATTGCCATGGGCTTATATAACGGCAAACCGACTCTTCGCCCAGTAACAGCTATGCGGACAGGTACTTGCGACCTTGCATTAAGAACTTCGCTTACTCCGCTGATTACTTCCCCGATTGACTTCTCATCCCATGAACAAGTTTGTAATTGCTCAATGACAAGATCGAGTACCTCTACCACTTTTTCGGATCGCATCGCCTTATTGATTTTTTTGATCTCTTTCTCATTTTTTTCTTCTGGTGTTTTTTCTTCAAAAATCCAATCAACAAGTGGCTTAAGATCAGCAAGGATTTCTGTTCGTTCTTGTAAATCGGGGGCGAGATTTGTCAATGCTTTTAGGTTTAAATTCGCCGGTTGCCAACCAATTTTTTCAAAATAGCTGTTAGCCAATATCGCAAAATCTTCTGGCAGAAGATCTTGGAGATATTCCCCATTGATATGTTTTAGTTTTTTTTCATCAAAATATGCTGGGGACTTGTTCACGCTTTCAAGGTCAAATAGGTCAATCATTTCATCTATCGGTCTGATTTCCTTCCCATCTGGAGGTCCCCATCCAAGTAACGCTAGATAGTTAATCATCGCCTCAGGGAGAATTCCTTGATTTTGAAAATCTGATAACGCAACAGAATGCCGACGTTTGGAAAGTTTTTTCCTATCGTCTCCGACTAGAAGTGGAAGATGTGCGTATTTGGGTGCTTCCCCAAAGCCAAGGCCCTCCCACAATAGAATCACTTTTGGTGTTGTATTAAGAAGATCTTCACCTCGGATAACGTGAGTGATTCTCATATCCGCGTCATCTACCGCATTTGCTATGAGGAAAACAGGTGTCCCATTACCGCGGCGAATAACGAAATCTTCTAATTCGCTATTCTGGAATTGCACTTTCCCTCGAATTAAGTCGTCTATTTCAACTATCCCAGTCTTTGGGGTCATGAATCTAATAGTAATTCCAGGGCCATCTTGTACTTCACGGTCACGGCAATAGCCGTCGTAACCGCCACGAAATCCAGTTTCTTTATTTCTCTCGTCAATTTCTTCTCTCGTGCATTCACAACAATAAGCGAGTTTTGAATCGATAAGGTTCGCTACCGCCTCAATGTACTTTTCTATCCTTTGAGATTGGTAATATGGGCCTTCATCCCATCGCAACCCTAGCCATTCAAGAGGCGAAGTTATAGCGTTATAGAATTCTGGTTTGGCGAGATCCGCATTGGTGTCCTCGATCCGAAGAATGAATGTGCCGTTAAATCTTTTGGCAAACAACCAATTGAAAAGCGCTGATCGAGCTGACCCTACATGGAGGTATCCAGATGGTGCTGGAGCGAAACGAACACGTGGTGATTCTAAAGCCAAAGGTCCTCTAACTTTCTTGGAGGCCAGTTGGGTTAATAAGGATTCGCCAATCTGACTCGTAACTTTGTCTAATCATTTCAAGAGACTGACAAAGCTTAGACGAACTTAATGCGTCAGCTACTTTCCTTCGCTTTAGGTAGTTGTGACTTGAGCCAATGTGGGGAAAGTGATTGATTCTGAGATCTACCAGTTCAGGGTCAGGATCAGGGTCCAGGTATCCCCAGACTCTAAATCCAACTTCAAGGTCATAGTGACAAGGTGCTCTTCCGTACAAGGAAGCTCTTTTCAACGCTGTGATAACAGCAACTTCGGATGCATCCGCCCATTTTTCTTTCGGGGAAAGTGATACGAGGTCTTTGAAAGCTTTCACAAGTAGCAGCGCAAAGCCTTGATCTGGCCCGGGATTTCCTGTCCCTGACCGCTCAGACTGGTTTTCTAGAACCTCTGCAGGGCGAAACACCCCAGATTCATGGTTTGTTTTTTTCGCAGAACGATAATGTTTTATTTGCCGAACGGGATTTGGGACATAACGCGGAACTGCCATATATATCTAGTCTAATTCATTCTGATACCGGCGAATGGAGCAAGCCGTAAACGATGGAGTCTACTAATGCTTGCCAACTTGCCTCAATAATATTTTCTGAAACACCTATAGTTGTCCATGTTTCTTCTCCGTTCGTACTATCCAACAGAACACGCGTAATCGCTCCAGTGCCTTTTTCAGTATCGAGCACACGAACTTTATAATCAACGAGTGAGATTCCTTTTAACCCTGGGTACGTATCTGAAAGTACTGAACGTAAGGCTGTATCAATCGCATTAACTGGACCATTCCCATCACCAACACCAACTAACCTTTCGCCATCAACAAAAAGGTTCACTACAGCTCGGGTATCAACGTCAACCGAGATTTCATTCCACGCACGACTTCCTGAACCCACATGTTTCATATCAACATGGAATTCCTCCAGTTTGAAAAAATCTTGTGTCCACCCGCTTGCCCCCCGCATAAGAAGCTCCAGCGATGCATCCGCTACTTCAAAGTGGTATCCCTCATATTCAAGTTTCTTTAATGTCTCGACAACATCGCCTAGGATTTTCCCATCAAGGTCAATCCCAATCTCTTTAGCTTTTAGTTCAAGCGTTGAGCGTCCTGCCATTTCAGAAACAAGGAACCGAGTTCCATTCCCTATTCTTTCTGGCGGGATATGTTCGTAAGCATCTGGTCTTCTAGCAATCGCGCTCACATGCAATCCTGCTTTGTGTGCAAAAGCAGAAGCACCTGTATATGGCTGTTGCGGATTCAGAGTTATATTCACTAATTCTGCGACATGGTGACTAACAGGAGTGAGCAAATCGAGGCGTTCTTCAGGTATTGTCGTTATCCCCATTTTCAATGTGAGATTTGCAATTATCGCGACTAGATCACAATTTCCGGTACGTTCTCCATAGCCGTTGATTGTTCCCTGAACCTGTATCGCGCCAGCAGCTACACCAGCTAATGCGTTCGCCACTCCACAGCCGGTGTCATTGTGTAGGTGGACTCCAACTCCAGTATCTAAATGAGCAGTAACTGCTGCTACCGCATTAGTAACATCCTGCGGCAATGATCCACCATTCGTATCACAAAGAATTAATCGTTCAGCTCCCGCGATAGATGCCGCTTCTAGAACACGGAGAGAGAATTCAGGGCTATTCTTATAACCATCAAAAAAATGTTCCGCATCAAAAAAGACTCTTTTCCCATTTGCTACTAGATACTCAACTGAATCAGCAACCATTGCGACACCTTCGTCAGGCGATGTCTGCAGTGCTTCTGTTACATGGTAATCCCAGCACTTTCCAACGATACAAACAACGTCTGTATTAGCTGATATTAGATTCGCTAGAGTTTGATCTTGATCAACTTTTCCTTTTGCTCGCCTTGTTGACCCAAAAGCCACAAACTGCGATGTCTTTAGTTGAAGCTCTTTTTGGGCTCTTTGAAAAAATTCATCGTCTTTAGGGTTAGCACCTGGCCAACCACCTTCTATGAAATGAACGCCGAGCATGTCAAGTTGCTCTGCTATCCGCAACTTATCTTCAACTGTAAGTGAAATGCCTTCTAGTTGGCTCCCATCGCGAAGAGTTGTGTCATAAATTTCAACAGATTGCGGATAAGTATCCGACATTAGACTACCTCACACCAATCAGAATAATCTGAGTTTTTGCCTCGAACTGTATCTGCGTAAAGCGATGCTACCTGCTGCGTTATTGGGCCAGGGCATGGAACTGGACGATCATCAACACTGTTCACAGCGCTTACTTCGGCCGCTGTTCCAACAACAAATATTTCATCTGCCGTGTAGAGGTCAGAACGTGCTAAAGCTTCAAATGTGACTTCGTAACCTAAATCTTTCACGAACGACATGACGGTGTGTTGCGTAATCCCTTCTAATGCTCCAGACACTAGAGGTGGAGTCATTATCTTGCCGTTACGGCATACAAAAAGATTTTCTCCAGAACATTCTGCTACTAAACCTTCTTTGTTGAGCATGATTGCTTCGTCATAACCTGCTTGCAATGCTTCCATTTTCGCCAACGTTGAATTTGCGTAATTCCCAGTTGTTTTTGAAGCTGGAGGCATAATGTTGTGATCGTGACGAACCCAAGATGATATTTTCATTCGTACACCTTTAGTAGCAGCATCTTCACCTAGGTACGCTCCCCAAGGCCAACACGCTATGGCAACATCTACTTTGCAGTCTGTTGTCGCAAGACCCATTTCCCCATAGCCATAGTAAGCAATTGGGCGGATGTAACAACTTGCCAGACCAGAGTCACGGACAACTTGTTTCGCTGCTTCTTGAAGTTCTTCTGAGGTGTACGGCATCGGAATAGCGAGAATTTTCGCAGAATTAATAAGCCGGTCCATATGTTCTGCAAGTCGGAAAATCGCTGGACCATCTGCTGTCTCATAGGCGCGAATCCCTTCAAAGATCCCAGTCCCATAATGAAGCGTGTGTGTTAAGACGTGAATTTTCGCATCTTCCCATGGTATTAACTCACCATTCATCCAGATACTTTTTGTTGGCTCTATCGGCATTTCTTTACCTTCTCTTTGTCCTAAACCAAATTGGCGATCGCGTCACCAATTTCAGTTGTTTTTCCAGTTTGTGTTTCAGGGTTGGCACAAGCTAACTCTATCTTCTGTGCCGCTTCTGTTTCTTTAAGAAAATTAAGCATTAATGCTCCACTCAATATGGCGGCAGTTGGGTTTGCCTGCCCCGTTCCTACGATATCGGGTGCTGAACCATGTACCGGTTCAAACATTGAAGGAGAAGTCCGTTCTGGATTGAGATTCGCTGAGCAAGCCAGACCTATCCCTCCAGATACCGCTCCCCCTAAATCAGTAAGAATATCCCCGAATAGGTTATCTGTAACGATCACGTCATACCGTTGAGGGTCTTGCACCATGTAAATGCAAGCTGCATCAACATGGTTATATTCAGTTTCTACATTTGGGAATTCATGTGCAACGCTCTTAAATGCTCTTTCCCAAAGGTCGCCTGAAAATGTTAAAACATTTGTTTTATGCACAAGTGTAAGGTGTTTCCGCTCTCGACTATCTGCTAGTTCAAATGCGAACCGGATGCATCTCTCAACACCATGTCTAGTATTTACTGAGCCTTGAGTAGCGATCTCATGCTTTGTCCCCTTTCGAAGAAACCCGCCTTCCCCTGCATAGGTCCCCTCAGTATTTTCTCGAATAACAGTAAAGTCATGGCCAAAAAAATCATCATGGGACGCAACGACAAATGGGCGTAAATTTATGTACAGGTCAAGCTCAAAACGCATTTTAAGAAGAAGGCCTCTTTCGATGACTCCAGGTGGGACTTCTGGGGTTCCTACAGCACCTAAGTACAGAGCGTCTAGATCTTTCCATTCCTCCAAAACTGAATCTGGAAGTATGGTCTGGTCTTTTAGGTAACGAGCTCCACCTAGGTCATATTCGAAAACATCAAGATCTATGCCCGCAGCGGCGATAACTTTCAGACCCTCTCTGATAACTTCAGGTCCTATCCCATCTCCTCCGATCACTCCTATTTTATGGCCCACAACATCTCCTTCATTAATAGATTTCTTTAGCGATCTTCTTCAACCCCTTTGTGTTACAGGAATTAAATGGTTTCGCTAGTTGTGTTTTTTCGTTCTCCTTCAGTCTCGCAGGTAAATTCTGAATCGCAAACGCTAAAACAAAGGTAGCCTTTCCCCTATGACACAAGTACAGAAACTTTCACAAGCGGCATATGACCGTCTCCAAGATGAATTTACCCTCCTGACAACCACAGGTCGTATTGATATCGCACGAAAAATTGAGACGGCACGAGAGTTAGGTGACCTATCTGAAAATGGAGATTACCATGCAGCTAAAGAAGAGCAGGGGAAAATGGAGGGCCGCATCGCTCACCTTTCATCAATTCTAGAAAATGCTGAAATCGTTGATGAAACCAGAGGTGGCGATACTGTTCAGGCCGGATCTATCGTTTCCATCCAGTATGTAGGAGATGACGATATAGAAAGATATCTTTTGGGATCTATTGAAGAAAGGGTAGAAGATGCAGAGGTTGCTTCTCCCACTTCCCCACTTGGTGAAGCTCTTTTGGGAAGTAAAGTTGATCAGATTGTTAAGTATGAGGCTCCAGGTGGAATCCTCAAAGTAAAAATAGTAGCGATCGAATAGCTCTCTATACCTAACAGCAGCGTGTTTTTAGGTAAAACTCTATTTCATGGAATCTAAAGAACAATTTGATGAAGCTACAAACGAACCAATAGATGATCTATTCGCAGTGAATGAACCTGATAGCGTCACTGATTTAGATGAGAGTGTCGATGAAGGGCTCTACCCTGATTCTCCACTAAAAACCTCAAATAAGAAAAACTCGGGTATCCGAGCTAAAAGAAGAGGGCTTTACCCAACGAAACCATCGGTAACTCCTCCATCAATTAGAAGACCGGCTGTTCCCAAAGATACACCAATCCAGTCAAAGCGGGGAAGAAGCCAGCCTTCGAATTACTATCACCCAAACGATTACTATTTAGGAACTGATTGGCCACGGCTAATTGTTGGGACCCTTGCATCCCTTATTCTTCTTGTCGGAGTAGGTTTCCTCGCTTTTTATCTTTTTGATCAATTCGATGCTGACACAGGATCGGAACGGGTTTTAATCCCAACGAATTCTGAGGCAAATATCATAAATGCTTACCAATGCGCTGGAGATGGGGTACCGCTAAAGCAGATAGAATCTCTACCAAACGCTTTGCTTAGTGGTAAAAATGCTTCAGGAACATGGATAGCTTTTCGAGATCCTGATTCACCGGTAGATCAACTATGGGCTCGGTCTAGTGATCTTCCCTATAATGATTTTTCTGATTTAGAAATTGTGAGTTGCCAGAACTCTTCTGATGACGAAAGTGCTACTGATAGTTAATTGTTCCCTTATCGGTAAACTACAAATAAGTTGAGGAGCGCTGTGGGAAGAACGTTAAGCCAGAAAATTTGGGATCATCATGTAGTTCGGTCAGGAGATAACTTACCTGACCTGCTCTATATTGATTTACATTTAATTCACGAAGTTACTTCGCCTCAAGCTTTTGATGGGTTGCGGATGAACGGAAGAAAAGTTCGCAGGCCAGATCTGACCGTCGCTACAGAAGATCATAATGTGCCCACTGAGAATATTGACCAACCAATTGAAGACGAAGTTAGCTTTAAACAAATTCAGACTTTGCGGAATAATGCAGATGAATTTGGGATTACGAACTACCCGATGGGTGACCCAAATCAAGGAATCGTTCACGTTATCGGGCCTGAGTTGGGTTTAACTCAACCAGGCATGACTGTTGTCTGCGGGGATAGTCACACATCAACGCATGGAGCCTTTGGGGCTCTTGCTTTTGGAATTGGCACGAGCGAGGTAGAGCATGTCCTCGCAACACAAACGTTGCCCCAGCCCGAGCAAGAAACAATGTCAATTACTATTAATGGTCAACTTCCTTTCGGTTCTTCGGCCAAAGATGTCGTATTAGCAGTTCTCGCAGAAGTTGGAACAGGAGGTGGAATCGGTGCAATTGCCGAGTTTAGAGGTTCGGTAGTTGAATCTCTTTCAATGGAAGGAAGAATGACTTTATGCAACATGGCGATTGAGTTCGGAGCTAAAGCAGGGTTAATAGCACCTGATCAAATCACCTATGATTATTTGAAAGGCCGTAAACATTCTCCTAAAGGAGACCAATGGGAAGAAGCTATCCGATTCTGGGATGAGCTTAAAACAGACGCAGATGCAGTTTTTGATCGAGAAATTACTCTTAACGGTGACATGATCACCCCTCAGGTCACATGGGGAACAAACCCCGGCCAAGTTATTCCTGTATCTGGGCGTGTACCAAAACCAGATGATTTTGAAGACCCTGCTGAACAAGAAGCAGCTCAACGTGCTTTGGATTATATGGGATTAACAGCTGGTACAAAAATGAGCGATGTAGCTGTAGATACGGTGTTCATAGGTAGTTGCACAAATAGCAGAATTGAAGATTTGCGCTCAGCCGCTGAAGTCATTAAAGGGAAAAAAGTTGCAGAAGGAGTGAGGACTCTGGTCGTCCCTGGTTCAAGAAAAGTTAAAGAAATAGCTGAGCAAGAGGGACTCCATGAGATTTTCCTAGAAAGTGGCTTTGACTGGAGAGAGCCAGGGTGCTCAATGTGTCTGGCAATGAACCCTGACAAACTTACCGTTGGTGAACGCTCTGCAAGCACTAGTAATAGGAATTTTGAAGGAAGGCAAGGACGCGGTGGGAGAACCCATCTCGTTTCTCCTCGTGTCGCAGCAGCAAGCGCAATTGCCGGATACTTTGCGACTCCGGAGGAACTCTAATGAAACCAGTGAAAATCATAGAAGGAACCGCTGTCCCACTCGATAGATCTGATGTAGATACGGACCAGATCATTCCAAGCGATTGGCTTAAACGTGTCGAAAGAACGGGCTTTGAGAAAGGATTATTCTCAGAATGGCGTGACGACAAAAATTTTATACTCAATGATGAAGCGTATGCAGGTGCCCGTATTCTCATAGCTGGTCCAAATTTCGGAACTGGTTCTTCGAGAGAGCACGCAGTTTGGGCTATCCAGCAAGCAGGATTTGATGCAGTTATCTCTCCAAGGTTTGGCCCGATCTTCAAGAATAATGCTACGAAAAATGGTCTTGTCCCAATAGAGATTGATTCACAACTAGGTAAACAACTGATCAGCGAAGTGGGGAAAAACCCAGATCTTCATTTTGTTATCGACATTGCACAACGATCCGTAGAAATACCACAGTTGGGTCTTTCAATAGAGTTTGAACTTGAAGACTCAGTACAAGAGAGATTCTTGAAAGGTCTCGACGATATAGGCATAACCTTAAATAACGCTGAAGCAATAACGAATTTTGAAACAAATCGAGGCCAATGGCTTCCAAGCCAAAATCTGATCTAAAAAATAGTCCAAACGGGAACTAATCTCTCCCATAACACGTCAGATGCACATACCATCTAACAAAGGAAACCATTATGCGAAGATTTTTAACGATTACATTGTTAGCCGGACTTTTCGTTATTGGTTGTTCAAGTTCGCAACCATCGTTCCAAGCAACTGGTCAGGTAGACCTAAAACCCGGAGATGTTGAGCTAGTAAATCGACTGATTCCTTTTGATAGTTGCGACAAATTACTCTCACATCTCAAGGAAGAAGCTTCCGACCGAGTTGGCCCATACGGTTTAGATAACAGCGGTTACCCGATCTGGCTCAATGGTGGGGTTCTCCGTTCAGATGGGCCAGATATAGCCTTTGATACAGATGGCAGCGCACCAATGATGATAGAAGAGGCTGCCTCGGTAGCTTACGGTGAAGCCGAATCCTCATCCGGTTCAGATAGTTTCACTGGAACAAATGTTCAAGAGTTAGGTGTTGATGAACCCGATATTATCAAAACAGATGGGAACCGGATACTTGTTATTAATAATGGGGTTCTTTCCCACATTGCAGTAAACGGGGGAAATGGTTCTCTAACAGATCAGATTGAAATAGAGTCGAACGCTTATGGATTTGAGCTTTTCATTCAAGGAGATCGAGCTTTTCTTTTAGCCAATGGTGGCAACTATTTCTATGTTGACCCGATGCCAGGTGACGATGAGGTATCGATTCAAGAAGATGGAATGGCAATGGAAATTATGCCATCTGGGTATTACAAGCCAACTGCCCAAATAATTGAAGTTGACCTTTCTGATCCATTTAACTTGGAGATTGCTGGCCAAATGTCAATAAGCGGATCTTACCTCAGCGCTAGATTAGTTGGAGATACTGTCCGGATGGCGGTGAACAGTGCCCCGAACCAACTGGAATGGGTGTACCCATCCAACCCAAGATCCGAAGATAGAGCCACAAGATTTAACCGAGAACTTATCGAAGAAACCACTTTGGAAGATTGGGTACCAACATACGAACTTACTAAGGGCGCTGCGACATCTAGCGGGCCACTCCTTCAGTGCGACCAAATCCATCAACCAAGTGCATTTGCAGGATTCGATGTGCTTTCAGTTGTTAGTCTCAATCTATCGGAAGGCCTCACACCCGGTGGAGGTGTAGGCGTTTTGGCAAGTGGTCGAACTGTTTATTCGTCGTTGGAGCGTTTCTATATAGCGACAACGAAATGGGTTGAAAATGAAATAACTGAAGACGATTTCAGAACATGGTCAGACACTTACACAACTGACATCCACGCATTCTCAATTGACGTTGGAAGTCCCGCAGAATATATTGCTTCAGGTCAAGTTGATGGAAGTCTGCTTAACCAATTCTCTATGGATGAGTATGATCAGCGACTCCGGATCGTTACGACAACTGGTTCTCCATGGAGTGAACAGGATTTAAGTGAGTCACAATTGATCGTCATGGAAGAACAAGGTGATGTTTTGGTTGAGGTTGGTCAGGTTGGTGGATTAGGCAAAGGGGAATCTTTATATTCTGTCCGCCTGCTCGATGAGATTGGTTTTGCTGTTACATTCCGGCAAATTGACCCCTTTTATGTTTTGGATCTCAGGGACCCAACTAACCCACTCGTTGTCGGCGAGCTGAAAATACCGGGTTTCTCTACTTATCTTCATCCCATTGATGAAAATATTGTCTTAGGAATTGGGCAGAATGCGACCGATGAAGGGAGAGTTCTCGGATTGAAGGTAAGTGCTTTTGACGTTTCGGACCCAAGCAACCCGATTGAAGTTTCTACCTGGACTCGAGATGATACGAACTCCCCAGCTGAATACGACCACAGAGCCTTTCAGATTCGGGATCGGTTGGTCGTCTTACCGGTACAAAGTTGGGATGGGGATGGCGGTGCTGTCTTACTAGACATCCAACAAAATGGAGAGATAATTGAAGTTGGAACGATAAGCCACGAACCGCTCCAAGTTGACGAAACCAGTGATTGCGAAATAATTGATCTTGATATTTTGATTGGAACATCATTTGAAGAATTTGCTGAAGAGTTCTCCGAAGGTGGACCGGTACTTCAGCTCTGCAGCGAAGGAGCAGATGGGGGTTATGGCAGTAATTATTGTGACAGTATCCCAGTCAATGAACTTGATAACTACTTCGGTGAATTCGCTGGGGAATTAGTTGAAATCTTAAATGCTGATGCAACTGACCGTATTGAACAATGTTGGCCCTCAGGTGGGTATAACTGGGAATTACAAATTCAGAGAAGTTTATTCATTGATGAATCACTTTGGACTATGAGTTGGGGTCGTATCCAGTCCAATGACCTTCTTAGCTTGGAAGAAACAAGCCAGCCTTTGGTAAAAACAATCATCCCGATTGGGTATTGATATAGCAAGGCAGTTTGATACGTATTGAAAAATAGTGGGTGCGCCACATACGTGACGCACCCACTTTGTCTCTCCCAATAAAGAGAGAGCAAGGGTTGGGAGTTTTACTATATCCGGATTTCCATTGTCGCATCTCTCTGAAACCTTCTAAGATGTATATGCATGAGAGTATTTCGACGCATCCTAAAACTTGCTGTTATAGCTGCGGCAATAGGAGCTTTGGCTTCTTGGCTTCGTAGCCGTTCTTCAGAGGAAACAGAGAGTTCCGACGAAGAAGACCTACCTTGGCCGCCTATCGTTACTGTTGATTCAGATAACCCTTCTCAAGTAACAGAACCGAATGATGGAAGCCCCGTGGAGCCACGGGGTTGGCTCTCATGTGATGAAAGCGGAAATTGCCCCGATTCTCACCAAGTCAAGGCGAAGGATAGCAGCGGCCTCTACCATGTACCTGGTGGGAATACCTACGACCGAACAATACCTGACCGGTGCTATGCGTCGGCAGAAGCAGCAGAAGCTGATGGCTACAGACCATCTCAACGATAGCTTTTAAATCCCATTAAATTTCAAGATTGATAATGGAGCACTTCGTGACGCCATCTGTATCGATAAGTTTCTGACCCACCGTCTGAGGAACCGGATTCTGAGTTGAGATAACCATTAAAGCCCCTAATCCGTCTTCACTTCGTCCGACGTTCATGTCCGCGATATTTATTCCATTATCGCCAAGGATTGTGCCCACTTTACCTATAACTCCAGGACGGTCATCGTTCCTCAACACAATCATGTGCGCGCTTGGAGGAACATCAACAGTGTGAGCATCTACCATCACAATTCTGTGCTCGCCCTTAAGCCCAACTACTGTGCCAGCGATTGAATGCTCCCCTCCTTCTATCTTTATCGTGTTCAGGTAATCAAATCCGATAGTTGTGTTTCTAGACTCAATTGCTATTCCTTGTTCTTTAGCCACACTCAACGCATTTACAAATGAGATTGATTGCCCTGTTCCAGCGAAAAGACCTTTTACTACTGAGAGTTCAGTAATCTTATTGTCGTAACCGCCTATCTCCCCAGCAAATTCTATTTTTATAACTTTGGGGAGGGTCGGACACAGGCCAGCGAATAATGAGCCGAGTTTCTCAGCAAGTGGCAGAAATGGTCGGACCGTTTCTGTTGCTTCTGAGGCAGAAACATTTACTGCAAAAGGTACAAATTTGCTTTGCAAGGCTAAATCAACTTGCTCTGCAATCGTGGTTCCTGCCTTCTCTTGTGCCTCTCTTGTGCTAGCGCCTAAATGCGGTGTAACAACAACGTTTTGATGGTCAAAGAGTGGGGAATACGTTGTGGGCTCAGTTTCAAAAACATCTAGTGCCGCTCCAGCGATTTGTTTTGATGCAATGGCATCGGCGAGATCTGATTCATTAACGATGCATCCTCTAGCTACATTAATAATACGAAGATCGGGTTTAGCATAACCAAGAGTTTCCGCTGAAATAAGGTCAATAGTTTCAGGTGTTTTCGCGACATGAATTGTTACGAAATCTGAAATTTCCATCAATTCTTTTAAAGGAAGAAGGTCAACAGAAAGCTGTTTCGCCCGTTCAGATGCAACGAAAGGATCGTAGGCAACCAGTTTCATTCCAAAAGATAAGGCGCGTTGAGCCACAAGTTTTCCTATCCTCCCTAACCCTATAATTCCGAGAGTTTTATCTGCGAGTTCTACGCCAGTCCATTTGTTCCTCTCCCACCGGCCATTACGAAGTGCTTCATTCGCTGGCGGAATGTTTCGTGCTTGAGCAAGAAGGAGTGCCATCGTATGTTCAGCTGCTGAGAGAATGTTTGACTTCGGAGCATTCACTACCATTATTCCTTGCTCAGTTGCAGCGGCGACATCAACGTTATCTAGCCCAATGCCAGCCCTTCCGATCACAACAAGTTCTTTCCCTTGCGCAATTACTTCTTTCGTGATTTTAGTTGCAGACCGAATAATGATCGCGTGCGCATCCTTTATTTCGTCAAGAAGTTTTGCCTCATCTAGCTCTAATTGAACATCAACTTCATAACCTGATTTTTCCAAATGCGATAAACCAGATTGCGATATCTTTTCAGTGACAAGAACGCGGAACATGTATCTAATCTAGATCTTCTTGACTCAGAAACGAACGTACAAGGAAAAGTAGCCAGATCCGATCCGTAGAGTAGTGATTTCTATCTATGGCGCTAATATCAGATTATTACATGGGAGGATTTATCTGTGGCAAATTTGGACTTCAAAGGATTTGATTGTGATCACCATTATTACGAAGCCGAAGATGCTTTTACAAGACACATAGACCCTCAGTTTGCGCAACGCGCCATGCAATGGGTTTCAGTAAATGGGAAAAAACGCTTAATGGTTGGAGGTAAGATCAATCGTTTCATCCCAAATCCAACCTTTGACCCAATCGCAGAACCGGGTTGTCTGGATAACTATTTCCGTGGGAAAATTTCTGTCTCAAACATGCGAGATGCATTCGGCGAATTGGAGCCGATCGCAAACCGACCGGAATACCGAGAGAGGGATGCCAAAATTGCATTACTTGATGAGCAAGGTTTGGAAGGTTGTTTTCTTTTCCCGACTTTAGGTGTTGGTATGGAATCAGCATTGGAGGGTGACCTTCCGGCAATGCAGGCAGCATTTACTGCTTTTAACCGTTGGTTAGCTGAGGATTGGGGATTCAGCTATCAAGAGCGCATATTTGGCGCAGCCTACATAACGCTTTCAGATGTAAACCATGCTATTAGCGAACTTGAATTCGCCTTAGATAACGATGTACGCGTAATTAACTTGCGGGCATCAGCTGTCACAACATCTGATGGACAAAGAAATCCTGCAGATGTTCTCTTTGATGATTTTTGGGAAAGAGTTAACAACTCTGGAATTACAGTGGCTTTCCATGCTGGTGACGCTGGCTACGATTTCCTCTTCGGCCACTGGGGTTTATCAACAGAATTTGAAGCCTTCAGATACGACCCTCTAAAACGGCTGCTCAACTATTCCAATATCGCTGACACTGTAGCCGCACTGATCAGTGGCGGACTTTTCAGCCGTTTTCCCAACATTCGTGTTTGCACGATTGAAAACGGATCAGACTGGGTTAGCGGACTCATGAAAAGATTCTCAAAAGCATACAAGCAAGCAAGCTATGCTTTCGCTGAAAATCCTGCAGAAACATTTCGTAAACACATTTGGGTTGCTCCATATTATGAAGATGACTTAACCGAATTAAGGGATTTAATAGGAGTGAGTCAAATCCTATTCGGTTCTGACTACCCCCATGCTGAAGGACTAGCTGTGCCTATGGACTTTTCACAATAATTAAATGGGTTCTCTGATCAAGAAATTAAGCAGGTTATGAGTACTAATGGAAAGCAGTTAGTTACCCCCAATAGGTAAAGGAAGAGTCAGAAGATTAAATGGCATTACACGATGACGTGGCTTTGCAAGCCCTTGGTTCTGGGGTTTTTGAAACTGAAATAGTTGACCGTTACTGGATCGTTGTTGGTCCAAATGGAGGATATTTAGCCGCATTAGTTGCATCCGCCGGTGATACTCATGTTGCTGATAGCGCACGTCAATTACGAAGCCTAACTATTCATTATTTGCTACCTCCGAAACTTGGAAAAGTGCGGATAAACGTGCAGGCAGTTCGAAGTGGGAAATCTGTTGATTTTCTTCGATTTGAGATGCTCCAAGATGACAAGCCTGTGCTTGTCGCTACTGGCGTTTGGGCCCTAAGTAGCAAAGCGATTGAAGGCCCGACCTTAATCATGCCAGAAGTTCCATCGCCTGGTTTATGCCTTCCTGGGGTTCGGTTAACGGAAAAACCGACCCGACTCCATGAGCAGTGGGAAATTCGTTCAGTTGACACGCTAGAAACCAATACTCAGACCCCCGATCTTACTTGGTGGATTCGCCCAGCTAAAGAGACCCCAATGTCCTCATCATTGGTTGTTGCTATCGCTGATGCATTACCCCCACCTATATTCGTATTATCTCCTGATCTCAAATCTGTCCCAACGATTGACCTAACAGTCCATATAAGAACAGATTTAGCTTCAGTCAATTGGGATTCTGATTCCTGGGTTCTCGTTCATTTTACAACGACACATGTCTCCGGAGGTTTCCTCGAAGAAGATGGATATATATGGCACCAGAACGGAACTTTATTAGGTATGAGCCGACAATTAGCATTAGCACGTTAAAGAAAGAGGTTATTTAATTAAGATTCTTTCTATAGAGTCAGGTGGTTCAAATCCGAATATTTGTGCAAAGAATGAATACTCGGCTTCTAACGCAGCGACAATATTTTCTGCGTCACGAAACCCATGCCCTTCCCCTTCAAATAATAAGTATGCGTGCTTGATCCTATTTCGTTGAAGTGCAGCGACAACAAGTTCGGCTTGATTCGGTGGAACGACAGCATCTTCCGAACCTTGCAAAATAATCATGGGGCTTGTGAATTTCTCCGTATGGTTTATAGGAGATCTCTCAGCGTAGATGTCCTTTTCGCGGGGGTATTCCCCAATAAGGCGATCTAAATACCGAGATTCAAATTTATGAGTGTCTCTTGCTAATATTTCTAAATCCGCTACTCCATATCTGCTAGCTCCAGCAGAAAAATCTTTATAGAAAGCTAGCGCTGCAAGAACCGTGAACCCACCAGCACTTCCTCCTTTAATCGCTATTTTTTCTGAATCGGCTTTTCCTTGTTCAGTGAGATAACGCGCTGCAGCGACACAATCTGCGACATCTACTTTTCCCCACTCTCCTTCTAATGACTCCATAAATGCTCGTCCATAACCTGTGCTGCCGCGATAATCAACGTCAGCTATTGCCCATCCGCGACTTGTCCAATAGCGCAACGCCATTGATAATTCATTTCGAGCTGAACCGGTTGGCCCTCCATGAGCGAGAACCAATAGCGGAGGTTTCTGGTCAGATGGCCCTTTCATTGAAGGATGCGCAGGGGCGTAATACCGGACGTATGCATGATTCCCATCAAAAGTTGGAAACTGTTCTAACGTCGGAGGTTCAAAATAGTCAAGGTCAAGTAAATGTGGTTTCGGACCATAAAGAATTTCTTGCTCCACTGAACTTTTAATAATTGAAGTATTAGTGCTGTGATTAGCAGCAAGTAAAATAACTTGATCGTTACCATCAACTCTTAATTGATGTACCGCTGACCATTCAAGTTTTGATGTTTCTGATGCAGTTGCTAATGAAGGTAAGCCGTTTTTCTCAGTAATTACAGCGATAGCGGTTCCATCAGATCTAATTGCATACCTTGACTGATCTAACGTCCATAATGGTTTACCAATATCAAATTCTCCGCCGATAATAGGCTCATTATCCACGTCGTTGAAACGGTAGAGGTTAGACCAACCTGAACGGTCACTTAAATAAAAGAGGTCCGTTGAAGCAGACCACTCAGGTTGTGAAACTGACTCTTCTTCGCTTCCTGCTATTTTCCGTCCTTTAACTACTTGTTCATTTTCAATCTGGCCGACCCAAAGCTCAGTTCCCCACCACGGCATTGACGGGTGATTCCATTGAATCCAAGCGAGAAACTCCCCATCTGGAGAAGGTCGCGGGAATGCATAGAAATCTGCACCGACGACTAATTCGTTGATGCGCATACTTCCATCTGTTGCAATTGCAACTAATTGATTATCTGGCTCTACAACTAAATCTTTAAGGTTATGATGAATTTCTCTTACACAGATACACCAGAGGCCATCAGAAGTGACCCTGCCATCAGCAAATCTCCATGTTTGACCTTCAGGAGGGTTTGGAGTTAGAAGAACGGGGGAACTTCCTTCAGTCATTTTTCGTATTCGCTGGTCAGTTAATTCTGTGTAATAAAGCGTCCCCTGATGGACCCACCAAGCTCCCCCTCCGTATTCGTGGACTTGTGTTCGTACATTAGAACTGGTTGGAGTGATTTCAACTGGAGTATGTCCATTTCGCTGACGCATTATGGTAACGCGTCCGCCTTCATCCGGTCTAGATTCAGACCACCAAACATCTAAATCTTCGGTTTTTATTTCCGTAATGTTCTTAACCCCATCAACTAATGAAGCTGCGCTTATTGGGGAATCCCAACTTCCATAAGGTTTAGTTTGTTCTGCCACCACAACTACCCGCTAAGCAGGCTCCCTATACGCTCAATGCCTTCGATTAGATCTTCGTCGCTAAGAGCGAATGAAAGCCTTGCATAACCGGGAGCCCCAAACGCCTCTCCAGGCACAAGTGCAACATGAATCTCTTCAAGAAATATTTGAGCAAGATCAGCGGTACTCTGTACAGTTTCTCCAGCGATCTCAGAACCGATAATTCCTTCAAAATTCGGAAATGCATAAAAAGCTCCTTGTGGTTCCATTAATGACACCCCGTCAATTTGGTCAAGCATAGAGAACATTAGCTGCCTTCTCCGGTCAAAAGCTTCTCTCATCTCTTCCACGGGATCTAATGGTCCTGAAACAGCAGCGATTGCTGCTCTTTGGCTGATATTTGCAACATTTGATGTTTGGTGTGATTGCAGAGTTGCTGATGCTTTTGCTATGTCTTTGGGAGCGATAATCCAACCGACACGCCACCCTGTCATTGCGTAGGTCTTTGCTACCCCATTTAGTATCACTGTTTGTTCTGCGCATTGTGGAACTACCTGCGGCAAAGAATGATGGGTATTCGCTCCGTAGACCAAATGTTCATAGATTTCATCCGTGATTACCCAAATGTTATTTTCAACTGCCCACTCTCCGATCGCTTTTATCTCTTCCCGCGGATAGACAGCGCCCGTTGGGTTTGAAGGAGAAACAAACACGAGGGCTTTTGTTCTTTCCGTAAGAGAAGCATTTAACTGATCTACCGAAACTCTGAACCCATTTTCTTCCGATGTTGGAAGAACAGTTGTTGTCGCTCCAGCCAGTGCTATTGGCTCAGGATACGTCGTCCAGTATGGCGAAGGAAGAAGAACTTCGTCTCCCGCATCTAACAGTACTTGCATACAGTTATATACTGCGTGCTTCCCCCCATTCGTAATAACTACTTGATCAGGTGAGATTTGCAAACCAGAGTCCCGTAATGTTTTCTCTGCTATTGCTTCCTTTAAATCTGGCAACCCTCCCGCTGGACTATAACGGTGATTTGATGGTTCAGAACAAGCTTTAATAGCCGCTTCAACAATATAAGAAGGCGTTGGGAAATCTGGTTCGCCTGCACCAAATCCGATTACAGGAGCTCCAGCTGCTTTTAGTTCTTTTGCTTTAGAAGTAACTGCCAAGGTTGCCGATGGCGCTATCGCTCCAACTCGTTTGGAAATTTGAGACTCTTTAGACACTGATCCCTCCCAATGCTTTCTAGCTTCAATGATGGCCCAATTACGTAAAGATTACAGATTATTTAATTTCTATCTGCCTACGCCACTTAATAGCTAGGAAAGAGTAGTTTTTTTACGTGACTTTAGACAAAAAATTTGTTATTCCAGATGAACTACTTCCCCACGATGGTCGATTCGGTAGTGGCCCCTCTCTAGTTCGGAGAGAAGCTGTGACATCCTTAGCAGAAATATCTGAAACTTATTTAGGAACAAGCCATAGGCAAGATCCCGTGAGGGACATGGTTGGTAGGCTCAGAAATGGCCTCAACCATTTATTTTCTCTTCCCGAAGATTGGGAAATCATTCTTGGAAATGGTGGAAGTACTCTTTTCTGGGATGCTGCAACTTTTGGCTTAGTTGAGAATTCAAGCCAGCATCTGGTTTTCGGCGAATTCTCTTCAAAGTTTGCTCAGGCGGTAGCTAAAGCTCCCCATCTTCAAAATCCAGAAATTATCGAATCAGAACCAGGGGATGCACCTTCTTTAAGGAAAGCAAATGTTGATACCTACGCTCTAACCCACAATGAAACTTCTACAGGGGTTTCGATTCCAATCACACGAGTTCCAGATATTTCAGCTAACGATGCTTTAGTACTTGTGGATGCTACCTCAGCGGCAGGTGGAATGTTGTGGGACCCTTCTGCAGTTGACTGTTATTATTTTGCACCACAAAAATGCTTTGGGAGTGATGGTGGCTTATGGATTGCGGCGTGCTCTCCTGCTGCTATCGCTAGAGTTGAAAAGATATCTTTATCTGACCGTTGGATACCATCTGGGCTAGATATCAATACCGCTCTGGAGAATAGTAGAAAGAACCAGACCTACAATACTCCAGCGTTATCAACGATTTTCTTAACTGTTCATCAAGTTGAGTGGATGAACAATAATGGTGGTTTAAACTGGGCGGCGGATCGCGCTCATCGTTCTTCATCTCACATTTATGACTGGGCCGACCAGCACGAGTTCGCCAAACCATTTGTTGAAAATGTGGATTTACGAAGCCCTGTTGTCGCCACCATTGATTTAGCAGAAGAAGTGAGTGCAGATGTTGTAATTGAAATTTGCCGAGAGAATGGGATTCTGGATATTGCCGGCTACCGGAAACTAGGACGAAACCAGCTTCGTATTGCTACGTTCCCCGCGATTGAACTTGAAGACGTGCATTCATTAACAAAGAGTCTTGACTACGTGATAGGAAATTTACTCTGAACACTACTGGCAAACTTTTAGTCGCTAGCCCACTAATGGGTGATGATAATTTTAATCGCGCCGTTGTTTTCGTGATAGCACATGGGGCGGAAGGAGCGATCGGGTTGGTCCTAAATCAGCCAACGCAAGAGCGGCTTGGGTCCTTATTACCTCATTGGGAAAATCAAAATTTTAAGGACTCTACTGTTTTCTGTGGTGGGCCAGTTGAGGCAAACTCCACGATGGGTTTAGGTAGATTTGTAGGTGAAACTGACGAATCTACGACATTTATACTTGCCAACATCGGCGTAATTGATTTAAAGATAGATCCCAAAGCACTACCGCCCAGCCTCGTAAATTTACGCCCCTACGTTGGATATTCCGGTTGGGGGCCTATGCAACTAGAGGCAGAGTTAGCGGCAAATGCTTGGTTTGTCGTTGATGTAGATCCTCAAGATATGTTTCGTGTGAAAACAGAGGATCTATGGTCTATGGTCCTCCGCAGGCAAACAGGTACTATGTCCTGGCTATCAAACTACCCACCTGACCCGCGAATGAACTGATCACTCTGTCTTCAAGTCCAAAGAATTTTCCTAAATTGTTCCGATGGACATCTTCCCTAATGTGTGCGTATTAACTGAACCTGATAGAGAAACATCAACTAAACCTGATTCTCCTGTTAACCACAAACCCAAAGTCAGTACTGCTGCTGTAGTACCAGTTATCGGATCAGCTGCCGCATCGCCGATAAACCATAACGAATCATCTACAGATGCAAGAAGGTTTCCTGCTGCAGCTGCATCATCACCAAAACCAACTCGTGTCGGATTTTCTTCACGACCATATCCGGTAATTGAGCACCAGATAGCTCCACGTTGAACTTCCTCTTCCGCGTACACTCCCAAACTCTCAAGCGCTCTAGGCCTCGAACCTTCTAATACTATGTCCGCCCGTCGAACAAGTTTCCGCAACTGTCCAACCCCCCTTTCAGACATGAAATCTATTTCAATGACTTCTTTCCCATGGTTTAATCGCTTATAGAAAGGCGCTCCGCTCTTTCTCCCTCTATCAGGGCGGTGAGATGATTCAACTTTAATAACTCGCGCCCCGTTTCGTGACAGAAACCACCCACAAAGCGGCCCAGCCCACATACTTGAAAGATCAACAACCGTAGGGGTCTGAGAAAACCGGATTGCTTCTCTTGACCCATATATTTTATTTTTGTGTCCGGTTGCCTCACCGACAGAAGAGACGGCCATTCCTACAAGGCATGCTCTTTCTACTAGGCTTTGAGCAGTTTGCAATACTGTTTTTTCCTCAATAAGTTTCCAAACATCTTCCTCGGGTTCTGTTCCAAGCCACGCAGGTACTGATAAAAGATCATCTTCTCTTGGGAGATTGACAGCAATTGTCTTATCTTGAGCCTCTACTAATCTGCACGATCCCCCAGCAGAAGTGGTTCCCCAACCTCTATGACCAAGCAGTGGTGCTCTTTCGACAATTAGCGAAAGCCCGCTAGGTCCCCCTTCAGGACCACCTAGCATTTTAGATAAATTATTTAACAACAGAACTGTTGTTTCAAAGCGGTGGAGCCATCGCAAATCAAGTTTCTTCAAAAGAACACTTGGAGGCCCAATAAGATTAGCGAGTAACGGGGTGGGCCATACTGGCCACTGTCGTCGGGTTTTAGATATGCGAATAATGCTTTCATCATCTATTAAACCCGCTGGCAAACATTCCAAAAGATTCACTAAATGGTTATACGCAGTCAACTCTGGATTGTGTAAGTCTTTCCCTAACATTCCAATAGCCTAGATGAAGCGTTAACATTGGCGGTAGCCCTTCTAGTACGAAATGATAGAAGGAAAAGGTTATGGAGGTATCTTATGGAAGTTCGAGCAGGGAGTCGGCTAAAGAGCGCTGTTTGCAATACTGAGGTAATTGCTGTCAAAGCTCCGGGTGAAGATATGGATATTAGATGTGGTGGAGTTCCTATGCTTGACCCTTCCGAGGCAAAAACAGAGGGAGGGACCCCATCTGATGATGCATCCGATGGAACGCAAATGGGAAAACGCTATGTTGACTCAGATGAAACCATTGAACTACTTTGCACGAAACCCGGAGATGGATCTTTAGGTATCGGAGATGCCTTGTTAGCCATCAAAGAAAGTAAGCCACTACCAGCATCTGACTGAGGACTTGGAATAATGAATTTAATGATGCTTCTTGAGATGGCTTCTAGCGGCTTCGGTGATCGGGTAGCTATAGGCAGTCGAGATGGTTCAGGAATGACTTATCAGGATCTCTACGACCAATCTGGGCGGGCGAGCGATTACTTACGGCAGCAGAATGTAGAACATATATCTTTTCTCGCCGAATCAAGCCCTGCCTTACCTGTAGCATTATTCGCAGCAGCTTGGTCAGGTTTACCATTTGTGCCATTGAATTACCGTTTACAAGGTGGAGAACTCCAGTCCCTTGCTGAGAGGATAACCCCAACATTTACCATCAGTGATGGTGCAGAATTGCAATCGCTTATCAGCGATGTTGATGACGTTCAAACAACCGCTTGGCATCGTTTCCTAAATGACACAAGAAAAGGTGCCATTCCGGAACCGACATGGAACATGGACCCTGACGAAATCGCTGTTCTTCTTTTCACTTCTGGAACAACCGGAGATCCCAAAGCTGCCGTCCTTAGACACTCTCATCTTGTTTCCTATATCCTCGGATCTGTAGAGTTCATGGGAGCTGATGAAGATGAAGCAACCTTGGTTTCCGTACCGCCTTACCATGTTGCTGGGATTGCTGCTATGTGTAGTTCAATATACGCGGGTAGACGTATCGTCCAGTTGCCTTTCTTTGATGCTTATGAATGGATAGATCTAGTAATCAAAGAAGAAGTCACCCATGCAATGGTTGTCCCGACAATGCTCTCTCGGATTGTTGAAGAATTAGAGAAAAATCCATCTCACAAACCCGATACTCTCAGAGCCATCTCATATGGAGGTGGGAAAATGCCTAGGCCAGTAATTGAGAAAGCACTTAATTTGTTTCCTGCAACTAATTTTGTTAATGCGTACGGCCTCACTGAAACAAGTTCAACTATTTCTGTTCTCGGTCCTGAAGATCATAGAGTCGCGTTTGAAAGTTCAGATCCCGAGGTTCGGAAAAGACTAGCTTCAGCTGGAAAACCATTACCCACTCTTGAGGTTTCGATCCGCGATGAAAACGGAAACGAAGTTGAAGCAGGGGTCAGTGGTGAAATTTGGGTCAGAGGTGAGCAAGTTTCTGGTGAATATCTCGGCCATGGAAAACGGCTGACTGCAGATGGCTGGTTCCCAACGAATGACGGTGGCGCCCTAGACCTTGATGGGTATTTATTCGTAGAAGGAAGAATTGATGACATAATCATTCGTGGTGGAGAGAATATTTCACCTGGAGAAATTGAAGACACTCTTCTACAGCATCCCAATATTCGAGATGCTGCTGCCGTTGGCATGCCTGACACTCAGTGGGGTGAAATTATCGTTGCTTTAGTTATTCCTTCAGACACGGAAGCTTTCTCAGAAGATGAAATTAAGAAATTCGTGAAAGAACACCTTCGTTCGTCACGTACCCCCGACAAAGTAATTGCCTTAGACGAACTTCCTTATAATGAAACTGGGAAACTGCTTAGGAGAGTCCTCAAAGAAGGATTGATCAGTCAGGGCGATAGTGAGGAATAAGTTGTGAGTGACGTTGATGTCCTTACTCTTCCTCAAGCTCTTCATTACACAACAGGTTCTTACGTCCGAGAAGAAATATTTGAACGTCAACAAAATATTCTATTTGTTCAGATTAAACCAGATGAGCTCTCACAGAATTCAAAAAATTTGCATGCTTTCGCAGAATCGATTTCTTCATTAAACCTTGTGATCGTTGGCGTCCTTGAAAAGACAAACTCTCAATATTTCTCTGACTTAGTAAATGGCTTTGATATTCTTATCACTAACGGGTCAGATGATGGAGTTTCAGTAACTGTTCCTGATATTAATGCATCTATCCTGAATCTCTCACAGTGTGTAAGACGAAACCCTCATGCTTCTATTGCTCTTGTCCAACTTCTTAGACAAGAGGCCTTTACAAACATTGAAAAAGGATTTGTTCTTGAATCAATGACTTACGCAATGTTGCAAGGCGGACCAGAACACAACGATTGGATTGAAAGAAGGGGTGCATTATCACAGCCCATTAGCGAAAGCCCCGTCGTATATTCGATCCGTAACAAAAATCAGTTAGACATATTCTTGAACAATCCGGAACGAGCGAACGCTTTCTCTTTAAATATGAGAGATCAACTATTTGAAATTCTACAAGTAGCTTTTTTTGATGAATCAATAGAGAAGATTTCTTTACGAGGCAAAGGGAAGTCTTTCTGTTCAGGTGGAGAGTTAGCTGAATTTGGGTCGGTTGCGTCTCCCCCTGAAGGACACCTAATCCGTCTTGCACGAAATCCGGGAATGTCCGTCCAGCGATTATCGGATAAAACTATTGCCTATCTACATGGAACCTGCGCCGGAGCTGGAATTGAAATCCCATCCTTTGCATCAAAGGTTATTGTTGACGAATCTGTAAACATTTTTTTGCCCGAAATTGCTATGGGCCTGATCCCTGGAGCCGGAGGTACTGTAAGTATCCCAAATCGAATTGGTCGCCAACGCACAGCCTATTTAGCTGTTACTGGAAATTCCATTTCATCTGAAACTGCTTTGGAATGGGGTCTTGCTGATGAAATATTAGGTTCTGAATTCTAGGTTTTGGCTAATTGAGTACTTCAATAATTGTGACGTTTGCCTGTCCGCCACCTTCACACATTGTTTGAAGACCGAATCTTCCTCCTGAACGCTCTAATTCGTTGAGCAGCGTTGTCATAAGGCGGCCTCCTGTGCAGCCAAGTGGGTGACCAAGAGCTATAGCTCCTCCATTCACGTTGACTTTCTCGTGAGGGATTTCGTGTTCTTTCATCCATACAAGGGGTACTGGGGCAAAAGCCTCATTGCATTCAAATAAGTCTATATCGTCAACTGACATGCCGGTTTTAGCAAATGCGTATTCAGTGGCGGGTATGGGCCCAGTCAACATGTAGATTGGGTCATCTCCGCGGACGCTCATGTGGTGGATTCGAGCGCGAGGTTGTAAACCGTGTTCCTTGACTGCTTGTTCCCCTGCGATAAGAAGAGCTACGGCACCATCGGAGATTTGACTGGCAACCGCAGCAGTTATGACACCGCCTTCTTCTAATGTTGGTAACTGCGCCATTTTCTCTAATGTGCTTCCTCTTCTGACGCCCTCATCTTTGTCGATTTCTCCGTATGGGAGTATTTCTTTATCAAAACGGCCTTCATCCTGAGCTCTAGCCGCACGTTCATGTGATTCCAAAGCAAATTCTTCTAATTGTAATCTGCTTAAGTTCCATTTTTTTGCGATTAGTTCTGCTCCTCGGAACTGTGATACTTCCTGAGTGCCGTATCTATCAACCCAGCCTTTTGATGTTGTAAATGGGTCCTCTATCTCGGGATGGCCAATTGTTTCATGCCCCATCACGTCCATTGCCGAACCGATGGGGATAAGACTCATATTTTGTATTCCGCCAGCGACAACCATGTCCTGCACTCCCGACATGACTCCCATCGCAGCGAAACTTACTGCTTGTTGACCAGATCCGCACTGGCGGTCTACGGTAACTCCTGGGATAGCTTCTGGCATTCCCGCAGCTAGCCAAGCTGTTCGAGCTATGTCGCCTGCTTGCGGACCCATATTGTCAAGACATCCCATAATGACGTCATCGACCGCTAATGGATCTATACCTGTTCTCTCAACAAGGCCTTTGATGACGTGCGCTCCTAAATCAGCTGGGTGTTCCTCAGAAAGACCTCCGCCTCGTCTTCCGACGGGTGTCCTGACAGCATCAACAATGTAAGCCTCTCCCATTTGATTCCTTTCGATTTTTCAATGGTCTTGGCAATGTACTTTACCCTCACGCGTGCCCCTATTCACGTTTAGAGGTGTTTTCTTAATCACTTTGGTTAGCTTTTTTTGGTTCTTTTGGAAGACCTAGGACTCGTTCACCGATGATGTTTCTTTGGATTTCATTACTACCGCCGTAAATGGTGTGGGCCCGACTATAGAGAAATGTTCTCTGCTCTCTGTCAAGGGTGTACGCTACCCCACCCTCTCCGCTGTACCCGTTCATCGCAACCATGCCAGATGCGCCCTTAACTAGCATCCATAGTTCGCCAAGTTCTCGATGCCACGTCGCCCAGTAGAGTTTTCCAATGCTTTGTTCAGCTCCGGGAACACCATCAGCGACAAGAGCGGTAAGCATGCGTAGTTGGTTGTACCTTAGAATTTCTAACCCAATATAGGACTGCGTTATTTTCTGCCGAATAACAGGATCACCCCATTTGCCATTTTCTTTTGCTGCCTGCATAAGATCATCTAGTTCTTGTCGAAAACTAACTTGCTGTCCAAGAGTTGAAGCTCCACGCTCAAACGAAAGAGTACCCATAGCAACCTTCCACCCATTTCCTTCACCTCCGACGACAAGGTTCTTATCAGTTGAAGCATCGTCAAAGAAAGTCTCGTTAAATTCAGCGCCACCGGTTATCTGAACAATCGACCTGATTGTAACCCCGTCTTGTTCCATGGGCACCAACAAATAGGAGAGGCCTTTATGTTTTTGTGATCCTTTCTCAGTTCTTGCAACAACAAATATCCAATCTGCGAATTGGGCTAAAGACGTCCAAATTTTCTGGCCATTAATTACCCAACGGCCGTCAATAAGTTCTGCTTTTGTATTGACATTTGATAGGTCAGAGCCAGCATCTGGCTCACTGTACCCCTGACACCAAAGTTCTTCGCCAGCAAGAATTTGAGGGACAAACCGTTGCTGCTGCTCTGTGGAGCCAAATGCCATTAACGTCGGACCTAATAAAGAAACGCCCATATTAGGAATTCTGCCGGGAGCTCTAGCTTCAACATAAGTTTTGTGAAAGAGAACCTGTTCAACCAATGAACATCCACGGCCACCTATCGATTTCGGAAAATCAATACCCAGCCAACCCCCTGTGGCTAGTTCCTTCTCCCATGCGATTTGCAATTCAGGGTCAACATCTTCATGACCTGTTAAACCTTTATTTTGGAGCGCTACGAATTCGCCCTTCACATGATCCTTAAGCCAGGTACGTACCTCATCTACGAACTCAGTTTCTGATTTTGTGTACCTGAAATCCATTGTAATAAAGTAGCTGCCTTTCATACATTTAGAGCGCTAACGGGGCTTTCTCCTTTGAAGGTTTCGCTTTTCTGCCTGCTCTTGTAGTTCTTCTCTTAACCGTAAATATCGAGCGAGTTTATTTTGGTCAATAACCCCTGCGGTCACAGCGTTGATCACAGCACATTCTGGTTCGGCTGTATGAGTGCAATCCTTAAATCGGCAGCGCTGCGCTTCAGTTGATATTTCTGAAAATACTCGGTCCACTGCTTCTTCCGCATCCCATAAACCAACTCCACGTATGCCTGGTGTATCTATAAGAATCCCACCAGTTGGGATCGTCAATAGCTCTCGGGCGACCGTAGTGTGCCGACCTTTCTTATCTCCAAGACGCACTTCAGAAGTTTGTTGGACTTCTTCCCCCATCAGCAAATTTACCAATGAAGACTTCCCGATACCTGACTCCCCCAAAAGCACTAAAGTGCGATCAGGTGCGATGCAGTTCTGGATCTTTGCAATCCCGCTTCCATCTATAACACTAGTTTCTATGGACTGTATTTCAGAAAAATCCTCCACTACCCCTCTCCACTCTCTAGGGATACCCAAATCTTGTTTCGTAAGGATGAGTATGGCTTCAGCTTGACTGTTTTCTGCCAAAACCAAAAATCTCTCAATTCTCGCTATGTTGATTGGGCGATCGGCTGATGAAATTATTCCTACGAGATCTATATTGCTAACCATAACTTGCGCTTGTTCTAACTCAGCGGGATCGCGCCGCACGATGGATGAGTATCGTGGTAGTACTCTTTCTACAAGAAATCCCATATCAGGATCTTCTTTAATTTCAACCCAATCTCCTGTTGCTGGCGCTGTACTTACCGAAGTCCGTTTACTGTCGGAAAGAGCACGTATTTCACCCATTTCTGTGACAACATCAACTTCTCCACGGTCAACACGACGAACTCTTCCAAGTGAACCGCCACCGAAGTCAGGACTACAATTTTTTTGATAGTTGTCCCATCCCAATTGTCGAAGATCGGTCATAACTTCATTACTGTGATTAGTTTTTGTGGAGTTCTTCGTTAAGGCCCTGCCAACTAGAACCTTCTCCTCGCATAAGCGCCTCAACTGCCCCAGTAACCGAGTTCCGACGAAATAGAAGATTATTTACACCTGAGAGCAATTGTGCTTTAACAGTTTCCCCATCAGGGGTTTCTACTAAGGTGCCTGCAGTGACATACAGCCCAGCCTCAACAACACAATTATCCCCAAGGGAAATTCCGATTCCTGCCTCTGCACCAATTAAACAATCTTCTCCGACTGATATCACTTCTGAGCCACCACCGGAGAGAGTCCCCATTATGGAAGCGCCCCCACCGATATCTGAGCCATTACCTATTACAACACCTGCCGAAATTCTTCCTTCAACCATGGATGACCCAAGCGTACCTGCATTGAAATTACAGAATCCCTCGTGCATTATTGTCGTCCCTTCAGATAGGTGTGCGCCCAATCTGACTCTATTTGCATCAGCAATTCTTACCCCAGAAGGTACAACGTAATCTGTCATCCGAGGGAATTTATCAAGGCCGTGAACATAAATATCTTTCTGGTCAGCTATTAGCTGTACTCGTTGAGTTTCAAAATCTTCTGCTTTGAATGGCCCGAGATTCGTCCAAACACAGTTAGTTAATTTGCCGAAAATTCCAGATAAATCAATCCCATGGGGTTTTACAAGACGGGCTGATAACAGATGAAGCCGAAGATATGTATCTATCGCATCAACTGGAGCATCCGCCTTGCTAGCGATAAAGCTAGCAACAGCGATTTTTTTTCCACCAGGCACATCCTTATTTAAAACTACTTTAGAAATAGCTGCTAAGACTGCCGCTGACGATTCTTTGAAGTCTTCGTTTCTCTCCGCGTCTTCTAGAACAGAAGCTAATTCTGACAAAACATGGGGTTCAACTTCAAAAGTTGCTGTTTCGCCGCTCCATCCAATTGCCTTTGCGATTAACGCACAGGTGTATGGTTCTGTTTGGCACTGAGGAGAAGGGTAGAAAACATCAAGAATTTCCCCCTCAGGACTCTTTGTCGCAACTCCAACACCAAACGCAAATGGTTGAGAGTAATTTTCGATACTTGATTCAAGTGATTGTTGTTCTTTCTGGATTTGTCCCATAGCAACGACGTTAGCCGCTAAATTCACCATCTGGACCGTTTGGGGTACCGTTATCTAGTGCAATTCAGAAGGTTCGGAGTGAAACAAGAGTATTTACAAGGCTCAACCCCACCTGAACTTTTCTTTGTATTGGGAGCAATTTCGCAATACTTAGGCGCTGCGCTCGCCTTTAATCTTTTCGATGACTTAGGTGTGGGTATGGTGGCTACCTTACGTGTCATTGGTGCAGCGATTATCCTTATTATGCTACGGCGCTCTTGGAATCGTTCCTTCAATGATTTAGATGTGTATTGGACCGCTGCTTTTGGAATCGTTCTCGCAGCGATGAATCTATGTTTCTATCTAGCTATAAATGAGTTACCACTCGGAAATGCCGTTGCCATAGAGTTTATTGGCCCTATAGCGGTTGCCGCAGCAGGTCGTCGGTCAGCAAGAAATTTGAGTTCATTACTCTTAGCGGCTTTGGGTGTTCTTTTATTAGCTGAAGTGACACCTGAAGGGTCAATAGTTGGCTTTATATTTGCTTTGTCAGCTGGCATGTTCTGGGCGCTTTATATCATTCTCGGGAGCAAGGTTGCAAGGACTGGAGCACACTTAGACGGGCTTGGCATTGGAATGCTTATCGGCGGATTGGTAATCTCGCCCGCTTCATTTGGTTCGTTTGACCATTTCGTTGATTCTCCGCTCTTGATATTATTAGCTCTCTTAACAGGTTTTTTAGCAAACGTAATTCCTTATGGAATTGACCAAATAGTGTTCCGCAAAATATCCAAATCTCGGTTTGCTTTCTTACAATCATTGCTACCAGCAACCGCTATGTGTGTTGGGATAATAGCTTTGCAACAACGACCATCAGTTGAAGAACTATTTGGGATTGGCTTGATAATTTTCGCTATTGTTCTTCGAGGGCGCGAAAATGAAGACTAATCGGATAGACCCAAAATCCTTCGAGCTTGTTTAGCCAACGCTTCGTCAACCATTTGCCCATCAAAGACAATTGATGCTGAACCTTGTGAGACAGCATTTTCATATACTAAGAGCAATTCTTTCGCTCGTTTCACTTCTTCTTCACGCGGAGAAAATGATTCGTTGGCAAGAGTTACTTGAGAAGGGTGTATGCATAATTTCCCGGCAAAACCCAATGATCTCGCTTGCACCGCTTCTCTTGTAAATCTCTCTGTATCGGAGAAATCTGCGACAATCTGATCAATAACCGGTATCCCAGCTAGCCTACCCAGTATTCCCATCTGTGACCTAGCGAATAGAACCTCTTCATTACTGACGGTCCGAATACCTCCCAAATCCGCAATGAAGTCCTCTGCGCCAAAATAAGCTGCGATCACTGAATCACTTGACAGGATCTCTTGGGCAGACATTAAACCTCTTACGGTTTCAATTCCCACTACGATACGAGAAGCAAATGAAGTAGCAGAAAGCATTTTTTCAGCTCTTTGTAATTCTTTTACGCTGCTGATTTTAGGGATAACAATTCCGTCTAGATAAGAACTAGCTGCTTCTATATCAGACTCAAAGAATTCTGAGGAAACTTGATTGACCCTTGCATACATAGAGAATTTCTCGTCCTTAAAGGAGACCCCAAATTTTTGAAGATTTTCTCTGGCAATTGCCTTTTCAGAATCTGGAACAGCGTCCTCAAGATCAACTACTGCCGCATCAGGTTGTATCTTCTGAAATTTCTGAAGGAGTTCTGCTTTATTACCCGGAGCAAATAGCATGCTCCTTAATTGTTGCGTCATTGAAGTTCCTTTAGATCTTTGAAATAGTCTAACGCTTCAGGATTTGCTAATGCCTCCGCGTTCCGAACTGTAGTTCCTTTCACAACAGCCTTGACCGCAAGTTCTGAGAGTTTCCCGCTTCTCGTTCTCGGCAAATCCAGAACAGGAATTATGATGGCAGGCACATGTCTTGGCGACGCTTTATCGCGGAGTGCCTTCTTTATTTTTTCCTCAAGTGCAGTATTAAAGTCATTCGTGCCTGACGTGATTACAAATAGCACGATTCTATTGTCACCATCCCATTCTTGAGTTATCGCTACGCTTTCGCTTATTTCTTCTAAAGCGTCAACAACACTGTAAATTTCAGCCGTACCTATCCTCACTCCCCCGGGATTTAAAGTTGCATCTGAACGCCCATGAATAACTACCCCACCTGTTGGCGTCCACTCGGCAAAATCTCCTTGATGCCACTTTTTTTCATATCGGTTAAAATATGCGGAAGAATATTTTTCTCCTGTTTCATCATTAAGAAACTCAAGCGGCATTGATGGGAATGGGCTAGAACATACGAGTTCACCCTGCTCACTATGACCTAATTGTTTGCCCGTGTCGTTAAGAATTTCAATGTTTACCCCTAACGCTGGTTTCTGAATTTCTCCTCGGTGAACTGGCCCTGTTGGATCACCTGCTACTAAACACCCACACAAATCTGTTCCCCCGGACATTGATTGGAGATGCACATCCTTTTTAATATCTCTATAAACGTAATCAAAACTTTCCCCGACAAGAGTTGAACCTGTCGAACAAATTGTTCGAATACTTGATAGGTCATGAGTCTGCATTGGCGCTAACCCAGCTTTTGCACATGCATCTACATATTTTGCTGAAATCCCCAAAAGAGTAACTGATTGCTCATCAGCTAAATCAAACAAGGAGGTAGGACTCGGATGAAACGGGGAACCATCGTAAAGAACAACCGTTGCCTCCGATGCCAGTGCAGAAACTAGCCAATTCCACATCATCCACCCTGCGGTGGTGTAGTAGAAAACCCTATCTCCAATCTTCACATCACATTGAAGCCTATGTTCGACTAAATGCTTTAAGAGAACACCGCCAGTTCGGTGAACGATACATTTAGGCTTTCCAGTAGTCCCAGATGAATAAAGAATGTACCAAGGGTGATTGAAACTATGCGGGGGAAAGTTTATAGATTTAGGACTATAGGCCCTAATAAAATCTTCCCAAATGAGTTGCGAGTTACCCACTATTGCATCATGTGTCATATCTTTTCTAGTTTGATACGGAACTATGATGGTTTGCTGCAAAGACGGTAGACCTGACTCAACTTTTTCAAGTTTCTCTAAACAAGAGAACCATTTCCCACCATAGAAATAACCGTCAGTAGCAAAAAGAATCTTCGGTTTTGCTTGAGTGAACCGATCTAGTAGTCCGGTAACACCAAAATCCGGTGAAGTTGAAGTGAAAACCGCACCAATACTTGCTGCTGCAATCATCACCGAAATCGTTTCTGGGCGGTTAGGCAACCATGCAGCGACACAATCTCCATTTCCCACCCCCAAATCCAAAAGAGCCTGTTGCAATAAAGAGACCTGATCATTGAGTTCGGCCCAAGTTAATTTAAATGTGTTCCCAAGTTCGTCTACCCAGATGATTGCTTCAGTGTCGTCGTTTCTTTTGAGGAAATTCTCTGCGATATTGAGAGTGGCATCGGGGAAAAGCACCGATTCCTGAAGATTCTCTCCTGTAACAAGAGTTCGGTCACCCATTTCGCCGATTAATCCGAGATCGGACCATGCATGCCTCCAGAATTGATCCGGTGACTCGATGCTCCATTTGTGAACCGCATCGTAATCTGGGAGGTCAACGTTAAAAAGAGGTTCAGCCGTACTGGCGAAGCTCATTAATCGAGATTCGTTTATCTTTCTTTCAGATGGTTCCCAGAGCTGACTCACGTGGCCATCATAGTCTCAGTGGGGTGCTCATAGACATGTAAGGTTAAAAGACAGATGGAGTGGAGCTGAGGGGAGTCGAACCCCTGGCCTCCTCGATGCGACCGAGGCGCTCTAGCCAGCTGAGCTACAGCCCCTGATGATTTTCAGCCAAGATTAGCCAGAAAACCTTTGTTAACAGAAAGTTGTTTATAGGCTTTCTGTTCCCGTAGCAGCATAACTAAGGCTGGGAGCATCATACGCTTCGTAGTAGTTTTGCTTGGCTTGCTCTACCAACCGTTGATAATGAACTAGCGCAAGGACGTAGCCGAAAAGAAGTGTGTCAGAGAATAGTTGTAACGCAATGAAACTACCACCTACGACAATTGCCAAAAGAAGTGTAAATGCAACTAGTCCAACTAGCGACAACAATACTTTCCTTCTCCGAATACGTGCTTGCTCACTTGTTATTTCCATGGGATTTATCCCCTTTTGTCTCATATCGAGTGGAGGCTCGACTAACGAATGTCCTGGTTGGTGTGAGTATCCCAATGTGCCCTGAGATCCTCTAAGAGGTACTACTACGGCCCTTGTGCTTCTGCGGAAACGTAACCGGCCTAAGAACTGTCCGGTCACCATTGATGGAGAAGCAATGCGATTACGTAACCAATAAACCCCTGCCCCTAACCATAAAACAGCTAACGCTACTAGCAGCACTACTCCACCAAATCCTCTCGGATGTACTAGTAAAATTTTTGCACTATTTTGAGAGCAATTGGTGGATAGTTCAAGGATTTTTACGCTGTCGGACCTCTCCAAAAAACCCTTATTCTAGGCCGGAGATGACTGTTCTCAACTTCTTTTGTATGGTCCTGATTTCCCACCAGTTTTTTCCCATAGCGCTAAGTCAGAGATAACCATTGCCTTATCAGAACTCTTACACATATCATAAATCGTTAATGCAGCAATTGAACATGCAGTTAATGCCTCCATTTCTACGCCGGTTTGACTCAGAGTGGTCGCTATAGCTTCAATGGAAACATTATTTTCATTGATATCAAAATTTACTTCTACGGTGTTCAACATGAGCGGGTGACATAAAGGGATAAGTTCCGAGGTTTTTTTTGCCGCTTGGATTCCAGCAACTCGAGCAATAGCGAAAACATCGCCTTTAACTATGGTTCCCTCTGTTAACGATTTTAGTGTCTTTTCCGACATAGAAATCTGCGCCTTGGCAAGAGCTTTCCGTAAAGTTGGTTCCTTAGGGCTAATGTCTACCATTCTGGCCTCGCCACGTGAATTGAGGTGAGTGAACTCTTGTTCTGTCATTTCATCCTCCTATTTGAGACATGGATTTACTTGGGCGTATAAAAACTGATTTCCCTATTTGATGTCCAGCCCATTTTTCCTTAACGCCATGCACAAATAGATTAGAAATCTGATCGTCATCTGCCCCATTCCGGAGAAGTTCTCTAACATCATAATCTTTTAAAGCAAATAGGCAGTTGCGAAATTTCCCATCTGCCGTTAATCGTATCCGGTCGCAAGAATCACAGAATGCATCTGAGACCGTTGCTATAACCCCTATCTCCCCAGCCCCATCCTCGTATCTCCACCGTGCTGCCGGAGAGTTGCCTCGCTCAACTGGTATAAGACCATGCGCTTTTGAGATGATTTCTAGGATTTCACTTAGCGGCATTACTCTTTTCTGATCCCATGCTTCATCAGCATCCAGCGGCATAAATTCAATAAACCTCACAACCACTTTTTCCCTTCGGCCAAATTCAACAAAATCTAGTATTTCATCATCGTTGATTCCTTTCATCACAACCATGTTGATTTTCACAGGGTCAAATCCGACCTGAGTTGCAGTTGAGATTCCTTCAAGAACTTGCTCAAGGTTGTCGCGTCTAGTTAATTCAGCGAATCGTTTTCTTTGGAGGGAATCAAGTGAAATATTAATTCTTTGAAGACCGGCTTCTTTCAACCTATTTGCTGCTAGAGAAAGAGTCGCCCCGTTAGTTGTCATTGAAAGATCTACGTTCAACTTAGCTAAGCGAGCTATAAGGTCGCTGAGATTTGCTCTGACTGTTGGTTCGCCTCCTGTGAGTCGAATGCTTTCCACTCCGAAACGTGTAACAAGAAGACTTGAAAGCCGTTCAATTTCTTCGTATGTCAATAGTTCTTCTCGGGGAGTCCATTCCAATCCATCTTCTGGCATGCAATATGAGCATCGGAAATTACATCGGTCCGTAATTGAGATTCTGAGGTCTTTATGGACTCTTCCATATGTGTCTAGGAGTTGATGCTTCATATTGCTTTCATAGTAGCGCCAACAGATCAATCAAGGAAGAAGAACATCAACGAAGAACCCTCTGAGACCCCTTCTCCATCTGGGAGGACAACTAGAGCATTTGCTTCTGCCATGCCAGTCAACTGGTGCGAACCCTGCCGCCGAGCCGAATATACCTTTGGCGGTATCTCTTCCAATGATGCGACCGCTCGAACGAAATGGGTTTTCCCGTCTTCTCTCCGCTTGAAATCTCCAACCGTTTCTCCCGTGAGAAAGGTTGGGAATACTTTGACGTGACCCATCATTTTTTTGAGGGCTGGTTTAGTTAGGAGTTCATAAGAAACCATTGAAGAAACAGGGTTTCCCGGAAGGCCGAAAACTGGAATATCATTGACTGTCCCGAAGGCGAAGGGTTTTGCTGGCTTGATAGCGATCTGCATCCAACGCATATCCCCAATCCTACTTAACACAATTTTTACGAAATCGTAATCGCCCATGCTTACTCCACCTGTCGTAATGATTGCGTCACAAGTTTCAGTAGCTTTTTGAATCGTTTCTTCAATAGCGGATTCGTCATCAGCGACCAGGCCGAAATCTACGGTCTGGAAACCATCTCTTTCGAGAAGTGCTATGAGGGAAAAGCGGTTGGAATCTCGGATCTGACCGGGTTCTAGACTTTGTGAGCCTTCAATAAGTTCATCGCCGGTAGAAAAAACAGCGACTTTCGGCTTCCGGAATGTTTCAATTTCATAGATTCCCACACTAGCCAACAGACCTAAGTGTGCCGGATTGAGAAGAGTTTGTTCAGGGATGACAAGGTCATCTGGGAGAAGATCTTCACCAGATTTTCGAATATGATCACCTGCCGAAACTGTTTTTGTAATATTTACGCAATTCTCGCTTTCACCTAGTTCGGACCATTCGACCATAACAACTGCGTCTGCCCCTTCTGGAATTGGTGCACCTGTCATAATCTTTGAACACTCAGTTGTCTTAATGGACTGCTCTGGAGCGGTTCCAGCAGCAATTGACTCTAGAACAGTCAAAGATACTGGGGAGTTGATGGTGGCCCCCTGCATATCTGCAGCGATTACTGCGTATCCATCAACCGCGGTGTTATCAAAAGGGGGGATGCTTTCCGGAGAAGTTATTGACTCTGCAGTAACTCGATCTCTGGCTTTGAGTAGGCTTACTCGCTCAATATCGAGCCTCTGCACAGTCTCAAGGACATAATTTTGAGCTTCTTCTAAAGGGATCATATTTACAATATTAACAAATGCTCAATCTTGTTAGGCACTTGATCAGCTTTATGGGGTCTATCATGGAAACGTGACATGGTGGTGGCTTCTCGTTCCTGCGAGCTATATTCTTGGGACTTTCCCAACCGCCCATATTGTCGCTGGTTTTGTTGGCCATGATCCCACTACCGAAGGGTCCGGAAATCCGGGTGCTTCAAATGTGTATCGTGTAGCTGGAGCAAGAGCAGGTGTAATCGTCCTTCTTGGGGACTTACTTAAAGGTTTCATACCCGCTCTTATCTGCTTCTTTATTGAGGGACACACTCTGGGACTTGCTACTGGGTTTGCAGCGATGCTGGGCCACATTTTCCCTATAACAAGGAGGATGAGCGGTGGGAAAGGAGTAGCGACACTCGGAGGTGTAGGCATCGCTCTTTACCCGCTTGTTGCTGTTGTCGGGGTGTGCATATGGATTCCGATCATGAAACTATTCCGAAGGGCATCAATCGGTTCATTAGCTTTGATCGCGATTTTCCCATTCGGGGTACTCATTAACTCTGGGGGGTCATGGAAAGAGTTTGGAATAGTGAGTGGAGCGTCATTACTTGTCCTATCTAGACATTCAGAGAATATTGGACGATTGCTCCGTGGCGAAGAGCAAGCTATTGATTGATGAAATCTCACGGTAGAGTTCCTTTTTGTAATCTATTCAGAAGCAGTCCGACTGCTTAAAACATGGAGAGAACGTGCCCACTTACGATTACCGGTGCGAAACATGCGAAAACACTTTTGAAGTCTTTCAGTCTTTCTCAGAGGACCCTTTGACATCTTGCCCTTCTGAGCAATGCCAGGGATCCGTTAAAAAAATATTTTCAGCCCCCGGTATCGCCTTTAAGGGTTCAGGATTCTATAAAAATGACAGTAGGTCCAAAAGCTCATCATCAGGAAGCGGTAAGAAAGCTGAGAGTGCTGAGTCATCACCAGCTAAAGATTCATCACCGACTAAAGATTCATCACCTGAAAAGCCGAAAAAAGCTGAAACCTCCAGTTCTTCCACAGCGAGTTCAAATGACTGAATCTTTAGAAAAAACCTATTGATAGCAATAGAAAAGCGACCAAACCAATAATAATCCTGTAGTACCCAAAAATATTAAAGCTTCGTTTCTCAAGCCAATCAACCATCCACCGCACTGAAATAATCGCAGAGACAAAAGCGACTACCAATCCGACTGTCGGTGACAAGTACCCAAAATTATCAATGATCTCTGACCCATCAGTACTCATTTCATACACAGTCGCGGCTGCTAAAGTTACTAACCCGAGAAGGAAACTGAATTCAACTGCGGCCTTGAGTGACAAACCGATAAAGACTGCAGCAAGAATCGTAACCAGACTCCTGCTCACACCAGGCCATATAGCTAAAGCCTGAACTAAGCCTATGATGCCAGCTTGGAAGAAACTTAGGCCCTCTAAAGAACTTCCCTGATTTTGAAAAAGTTGTTTCTTCTGGACGACGAGAATACAGATACCCCCCACAATCCATGCGGCAGCAACTGGTGAAAGCCCATAGAGTTCATCTTTCACGAAATCAGAAGTCAGATAACCAATCAAAGCAGTTGGGATAAAGGCAATAACAAGACTTGTTAGTATCTGCCGCCCTTCTAGACTATTGCCTCGGAGGCCTTGCATCATTTGGTGCAGGCGATTCCGATACAAAACCGCTACTGCAAAGATAGCTCCGATTTGAATACTGATGATATAGCTATCAATTGCTTCCTCCGTAATTTCAGTTTGACCTAAATCTAGAAATTCCTTTGCGGCGAGTAAATGCCCAGTTGAACTAATGGGTAAAAACTCCGTGAAACCCTCAACAATTCCGAGAATTACAGCTTCCCAGAGACCAAGATTCTCCGTTATTGAAATACCACTATCTCCTAATGCTTGGCCTCCAAAGAAAACCAGGCAAACTACAAAAAAGGAAACGGTGATCAGTGTCCTTCGGAGCTTCTGGGTTGCAGTGGCTATCATTCTTAGTTTCAATTTGGTTATCCAGTGGATACTAGGCGGACATGTCCTTTTTTTGTTTTCAGACGCCAGAAACTGTTACATCTCCAACAACTAGAGAGACTCCCGATGAACGCATTGGGAGCCTCTCAAGGTCACTCCCGATATCTTGCACTTCAAGAAGCATCCGTTGAAGGGTCGATGCGATCGTAATCTCCCTAACTGGTTCAGCAAGTTTCCCATTTCGAATCTGAATACCTTCAGCCCCTGCTGAGAAATCACCACTAATTGGGTTCACTCCAGAATGGAGACCCGCTACTCCCTGGATCAAAATCCCATCGTCAATATTCTCAATTAGTTTCTCTTGTGATTTGGATCCTGGAACGAGCGATAAGGCCAAGGACCCTACCCCGGGAGAAGAGTTGTAGCTGCGGACCGCTGATCCAGTTGAAATCGTATTTAATGCCCGAGCCGTATAACTGTTATGAAGAAAACCCTGCAACGTTCCACTATTGATAAGAATATTTCTTCGGCTTGCTAAACCTTCGCCATCTACTTCTGTAGCCGTAAATGCTTCTGCGTCAGTTGGGTCATCAACCAAAGTCACCATACTTGATGCAATCGGTTCACCTTCTCTGCCGGCAAATAAAGACCTTCCTTTAAGAAGTGCTTCACCACTGAACGTTGACCCGATAATTCCAAGGAATTGTGCCGTAACGTAAGGGTCCAAGATGACTGTTTGCCTACCAGATTGCGCTTTTTTAGCACCCAGCATTCTCGTGGCCCTATCAGAGGCTTGGGTTCCTGCTTTTTCTATATCTAGAAGCTCTGGATTACGGCCAATTGAATATCCAAACCCTGTTTGCATATCTTTCCCATCGGAGGCAAGAGAAGATGCCGCAACATAGCAACCCCCCTCATAGCTCGAACGGCGAATTCCACTTGAAGTGACAATCGCACTTGCAGAAATGGAATCAACGTATTCTGTGGATTCAACTCCTACAATTCGCTCGTCTGAATTTCGAATATATTTTTCAAGTTCCTTAGCCAGCGATATCTTCTCTTCGGTAGGGAATTGGCTAATCATGGGGTGATATAGATTTAGCGATATTGGCTTCACCCCATCAGGTTCAGCTATCGCTACAAATTCGTCATATGTCCCAAAGGTAGAATTGTCTCGGGCCTCAATGAGTGTTTCTTTAAGAATCTTTTCGTCTAATGTCCCGGCATACGCCATTCCTTGGCGACCATCTTGAATTACCCTAATCCCTACACCTTGTGATTCTGACGCTGTAAACGACTCTATTTCCCCTTCATAGACTCTTATTTCTGTTTCTTGTTCATGGACAGCAACAACTTCAATTTGTTCACCTTCTTCCCCTAAGGCGATAACTCTCTCGGCAGTCGCTAATAATTTCTCTTCCATCACAACCTTAAGCAGCAGTCCCGCCGACTGTCATACTTTGCACCCGAAGTGTTGGCGTGCCATCACCCACTGGGACCCCTTGGCCATCTTTTCCGCACGTCCCTGGTGACCCCATCTTAAAGTCATTGCCTAATGCATCAATTTGTTTGAGAACTTCTGGTCCATTCCCTATAAGGTTGCCCTCTCGTATAGGCGAGGTAATTTTGCCGTCCTCTATTAAATAGGCTTCGGTCATTCCGAAAACAAAATCCCCAGTTGCTGTATTCACCTGCCCTCCCCCTAGATGGGCCACATAAACCCCATTTGGGGTATTGGCAATAATGTCTTGGGGGTCAGTGTCTCCATTTGCGATATACGTATTAGTCATTCGAACCATCGGAAGTACTTGATAGCTCTGCCTCCGTCCATTTCCTGAACTTTGCCTATCTTGGGATCTTGATCGAAGACCATCCCACATGTAGTCAACAAGTTCTCCGTCCTGTATCAGAACATTTTTCTGTGCTGGCCTTCCCTCATCATCTATCGCAAAAGCTCCCCATTCTTTAGACATAGTCCCATCGTCGATTAAAGTAACTAACTCACTGGCCACATTTTTTCCTATTTTCCCAGCGAAAACAGATGCTTGTTTTTTTACCAGATCTGCTTCAAGACCGTGCCCACATGCTTCGTGGAAAAGGACACCACCGCCGCCGCTACCGATTACGACAGGCATAGCCCCGCTTGGGGCTGGTCGTGCACTTAACTTTGTCAAAGCTCGTTGCGCGGCCCTCTCAGCTAATTCTTCGACATCAAATTCATTGAAAAGTTCAAACCCAATAGGCCGACCAGTAGATTCACGACCTGTTTGCATTCCAGCATCACCAGTCGCGACACAAGCAACAGAAAAAAGCGTTCTTACTTGATCGTCAGAAGCAAAAACGCCGTCACTGTTTGCAACTAAAATTCGTCGCCGAGAATCTCCGTACCTAGCCGAGACTTGGGTTATTGCATTGCTTTGATTTCTGGCTACTTCATCAGCTCGTTTCAGCAATTCAACTTTTCTAATTTTTTCTATGTTCTCAGGCAACAGAAGCACAGGGTTTGGAGATGGAGCGGATGAATCCACCAGTTTCTTTGCCACAGCTTGTCTTCCCTGGCTGCGAGCTGCAGCCGCAGCTGATCTTGCTGCTCCGAGCAAACCTGATTCGGTGAGATCAGCTGTGTGGGCGAAACCAGTTGTCTCCCCAACCACGACTCGAATACCTGCACCTCTGTCGCGCCCTGATGTTAGTTCTTCAACTTTCCCATCATCAAAATACGCTGAAGAAGACTGTTTATCTTCAACAAAAACCTCAGCAAACTCTCCACCAGTTTTAAGGGCTTCAGCCAAAGTTCGCTCTATAACTTCTTGTTCAATCATTTCAATTCCCATGCTACCAACAGTACTTGTTTTGCAACTCATTGACCCTATCCGACAAAGGATAGCTATGTTTGCGTATCGTACAAGTATGGCATTAGAACCTCCTATACCTGCATCTGAAGATTACGTTGTCGCTCAGGAAGACTTGGCAACGGCTTTAACTTCTGGTGACGTCCCCGTGCTTGCCACTCCGAGAGTTATCGCCTGGTGCGAAGCCCAAACTATGAATGCTGTCAAAGACTACATTTCCGAAGAAGAAACCACTGTTGGAATGCGTGTTCGGGTAGACCATGTGAATCCGACTGGCCTTGGTGCAAAAGTTAGAGTCAGTGCCTTGTTAACCCGAGTTGATGGAAGAAGGCTTACTTTTCAAGTAAGCGCTTTTGAAATCAGAGATTCTGACGAACCTCTCCAAATCGCTATGGGCCAGGTCACACGAGTTATCGTATTTCGAAAACGATTTTTGGAAAGAGTCTAATTTTTTACCTGAGCTGATTTTCGTAAATTAGCTTAATTCTAGGGATTTTCTAACATTTTCTAGTTAATTAACTACTTGTATCCGGTGAATCTGTGTTTAGTGCCAATAACCTATCTAAGTCGCTTATATGACTACACTGCATCCAAAAAATGCGGGATTGGCCTTAACTGAAGATGAATTCTGAACTCAATGCCTTAACCGATAGTGAGGTTACTCGCTGGTGGAAAAGTAAATATATAACAGTCCCATTACGTATTGGACTGAGCGTAGCTTTACTCCTAGTTGTAATTTGGTCAATGGATGATATTGATTGGGATGAACTCCCTGATTGGAATAGCGAGACTGCTCTTTGGACTATCGGAGCTATTGTCTTCACATTAACTGGATTTGTTTTAGGAGCTATCCGATGGCAGCGAGTCCTAATCGCACTTGATGTTCGACAACCGCTCCGACGCTTATTCAGCCATTACATGGCAGGGCAATTTGTCTCAAATTTCCTTCCGACAACAGTCGGTGGAGATGTCGTGAGAGTTGGACGTTTAACTCGGGATACTGATGATGGGCCTATCAGTTTCACTTCGGTGGTCTTTGAACGCTTAAGCGGATGGCTGGTACTTCCATTAATTACATTTATCGGATTCGCTATTAATCCAGGCCTAACAGGATTGGGTAAATCGACGAAGATCCCATTGATTGTCGGATTTATAACCCTTCTGGGCCTTGGCCTAGTTATTCTTCTTCTTGGCAATGCTCGAATTGGAAAAGGACTCCGAAATCGGAAAGGAGTACTCCGGTACGCAAATGCAATCCATTTAGGGATAGATAGATTACGCGACCACCCCAAAGCTGCCAGAGAAGTAGTCCTCTCTGCTTTCGCCTACCAATTCATGCTCCTTTTAGCAGCCGGTTGCGCCGTTGAAGCATTGGGCATAGACCAAGTCGGGTTGACTGCTTTAATGGCTTTCATTCCGGCTGTCCTTATCATTCAAGTACTCCCCCTAGGGATTGGTGGTCTCGGGGTCCGAGAAGGAACCTTAGTTGTTTTCCTTTCAGGACTTAACGTTCCAAGCGAACAGGCTCTTGCATTAGGTTTGGCAATTTATGCAATGACGCTGATTGGGAGCATGATCGGGTTCCCACTCCTTATCTTTGGTGGCAGGAAAGGATCGAATGAGGAAGATCCTTCTATAGCTGAAACGTAATTAGAGGAACTCATGGGGAACCAGAGACTTTCAAGAAGTTACCCTCCTAAAAAATTGTTGTGGATGCGCGAATTGCTTTTAATAGGCATCTGTTATGCCTTCTACTCATGGGTCCGAAATCAATTTGGGTCAGCTTCTGTAAGCGCTGAAACTGCATACAAAAATGCTGAATACATAATCGATCTTGAGAAGTTCTTTGGCTTGTATTTTGAACCTGATCTACAGAGTTGGTTTCTTGATTGGGAATGGTTTCTCAGATTCTGGAATATCTTCTATGGAACCTTGCACTTTGGCGTGACGTTGGGAGTCTTGCTTTTCCTTTATATTCGTAAACCCATGGACTATCCGAAATGGCGAACTATTGGCCTATTAACTACAGGGGTTTCCTTGATCGGGTTTGCTACGTTTCCATTAATGCCGCCTCGCCTGTTAGGGAACTGCCGTGCTATAGGCGCATGCGTGGAAAGCCCCTTTCTAGACACAATGGCTGAATATGGTGGCATATGGAGCTTTGACTCTGGACTCATGGAGAGCCTATCAAACCAGTATGCAGCTATGCCTAGTCTCCATTTCGCTTGGGCGCTCTGGAGCTATCTAGCTATGAAAAAGCATCTAAAAACAAATAGTATGAAATTTGCTATGGCGCTGTATCCCCTATTAACGATTTTCGCCATTATGGTCACGGCGAATCATTATTGGATCGATGCCGTTGGCGGAGCACTGGTCCTTTTAATTAGTTATTGGGGAGGGACCCGTTTGCAGTCCTTTACGAATCAAAAAACTGCTCTCTTTCCCCTTCATAAACCTGAGAGCAGCCACGTCCTCAGATTTCATAGTGATCTAGCAAGATTCTCACGATAGCCTGTTGGTACGATAGATTCGATAGCGGAGATCTCATGCTTGAACAGATAACTTGCCCAGCGGATTTACGGAGACTTTCCTATGATGACTTAGCTGCACTTAGCTACGAAATTAGGAATTTCATTGTTGAAACTGTTCAAGAAAACGGTGGGCATTTGGGTTCTAACTTAGGAGTTGTTGAACTAACGATCGCTTTACATAGAACTTTCGATTCACCTCGTGACATTATGCTTTGGGATACTGGACATCAAGCCTATGTTCATAAGATCTTAACGGGAAGGTTGGGAGGATTTAAGTCCCTCCGGAAAGAAGGAGGATTATCTGGGTATCCCAGTCAATCTGAATCTGAACATGATTGGATTGAGAACAGTCATGCCTCAACTGCGTTAAGTTACGCCTTCGGGATAGCAGCAGCACAGGCTAGCCAAAATGGGGAAGGGCGTAGAGTGATTGCTGTTGTAGGAGATGGGGCTCTTACTGGTGGCATGGCATTCGAAGGGTTAAATAATCTGGGTCACTCTGGTAGCAATGCCATTATCGTCTTAAACGATAATGGACGTTCATATGCGCCTACTGTCTCTTTACTTTCTGACAGTTTAAAAAAGCTCCGCAATAACCCCAAATACCTTGAACAACAAGAAAAGCTTGAAAAGAAAGTTAAAAGTCTCCTCCCATTTGGAGAATCTTTTGAACGAGCTATTGACGCAGCTAAAGCAGCAGTTCGGGAAATTTGGGATCCAACTTCCTTCTTTGAGAATCTCGGAATCCGATACAACGGACCTTTCGATGGACACAATATTGAGGCCTTAGAAAAAGCATTTAGGAATGCATCTGGCTTTGATGGGCCAACTGTTATTCACGTACTAACGGAGAAAGGGAGAGGGTACGGACCTGCTGAAAATGATCCGATAAAAAGACTTCACGATATTGGGAACCCTAAACCTGGGAGTTACACGGCAGCGTTCACAGAAATTCTCATTAAAGAAGCAGAAAGTCGCGAAGACTTAGTTGCGATAACTGCAGCAATGCCTGATAGCACTGGTCTGCTCCCGTTCTCTGAACGATTCCCCGAAAGATTCTTTGATGTCGGCATTGCTGAACAACATGCAACTACTGCAGCAGCTGGAATGGCGATGGGAGGGCTCAGACCCGTTATAGCCGTCTACGCTACATTTCTGAATCGAGCATTTGACCAGATTAACTTTGACGTCGCCCTACATGAACAACCAGTTATTTTTTGCATTGATCGGGCTGGGGTTACCGGCCCAGATGGAGCATCACACCACGGCCTTCTTGACATGATGCTCCTTTCTAAAGTTCCGGGTATGACGATGCTTGCCCCATCTTCATACCAAGAACTTCAGCAAATGTTTTCTGATGCATTAGAAATAACAGATGGCCCAATCGCTATTCGCTATCCAAGAACCCCCGCTCGTTTAGTTTCGGAATCCGAAGTTGGTAATGGGCTGAAAGCCAGACGCGTTGCGGAAGGGAACGACGTGTGCATTCTCTCTGTTGGGAAAATGCTTTCGGTAGCTGAAGAAGCCTCCGATCTACTTTCTGAACATGGACTTTCGTCAAGTGTCTGGGATGTTCGATGCGTTACTCCGCTTGATCAAGAAATGATCTTAAATGCGCATGAGCATTCAGTCGTCGTGACCATTGAAGATGGGATCTCCGAAGGAGGGATTGGTTCAACAATTTCTAGCCAATTACGTAACCTGCCAGGCCCTTCTCCAAAGGTTCATATTCTCGGGGTACCAATATCTTTCGTCAAACAAGGAAATCCTGAAGACTTATTATCTTCACTGGGCTTAGATGCTGTAGGACTAGTAGAAACTGTCCTCGCCAGCCTTCTAGAAAGTCCCTGAATTTTTCAAATTATTACTCAAAGAAAGGATTTTCGCCGGCCTCATGGTCAGTGACATCAATAATTTCCGTGATTTCAGGGATTGCTTCTGCGATCATGACCTCTATACCTTGCCGAAGCGTAGCAGCTGACATAGCGCACCCTTGGCAGCCACCTCCCATAAGAATGTGCGCCACTGTTTCTTCCATTTTGACTAGTTCCGCGTATCCTCCATGGGCCGCTAGCGAAGGATTTATGTGCTGATCTAACAATTGTTGAAGTTTCTCGCCAGGAGTACCAGAAAGTTCAATATCTTCACCTTCAAGCATTTTGGGCCTATTGGGGTTTCGAATTACCAAACCGCCCTGCATCGGATTGCTTGGAAGATCAAGTGTCGCTCCACTGAGGTCCTCAAGATTTTCTTTCGGGATAATCACAACTAAGTCATCGACTTTGTAAATATGGTCATCCTGTTCTGCACTACTTATGTCCTCAAACGATAAATCATAGGAAAACTCAGGGCCGTTAGCGCCAGTTATGGTAACTCGTAACCCTGTTTCCTCGGGGTTGTCCTCTTCAGACCGCACCTCAAGAACTTTTGCCAACGCGGCATCTGTTACTTCAAGAACTGTAACTACTGGTTCTTCTAACTGGGTTTCGCTGCTACTCATACTCAAATAATACCTGCTTGACAGAATTAAACAGCCATATATTCACGACTAGTTTCACAGAACTCTATCAATTAGTGCAATACATATAGATCAGTAGGAACTCTTATAGAGTTCCATTGAGAACCAAATGACGATCTAGTCTTTAGTATGACCGGTTTAATGCCTTTCCTCAGAAATCATAAGGTCTTTCTCCGACGTTTAGGATTAGCTTTTCTGCTGCTGTTGGCTTTCACGTTACGTGTTTGGAATCTTGATTGGGATCAGGGCACACATCAACACCCTGATGAAAGGTATTGGAGTATCGTCACTGCAGATATCGAGTGGGAAGACCCGATCAACTATTTTGATTCAAGGAATTCTGAGATGAATCCGTATCGGTATCAAGATACTTGGGTTTATGGAACATTCCCTTTATTCGCTACTAAAGCAGTTGCTGAGTTCTTTGAAAAGGATTGGTTTCTTTCAAAAAATCTAGTTTCACTTGCAGACAAAATAGGTATAAATCTTGTTAAAACAAGGATAGATATAAACGGCAATAGCGTAAGTGAGGAATCATTTAATAGCGGTTACGAAGTTCAACTTATTGGCAGGCTACTTTCAGCTCTTTTGGACACTGGAACAGTTTTCCTTATTTATCTTCTCGGGAAAGCTCTTTTCAACCGAATAGTTGGAGCGCTGAGTTCCATTTTGTTAACTTTCACTCCGCTACATCTCCAGTACAGCCACTTCCATGGAGCGGAAGTATGGGTAACATTTTTCGCTACCGCAATTGTGCTTTTATCTATCTATCTTTACCGTTTCAAGTCGTTACCATCTGCCAATGCTCCACCCTTCTGTAAAGGGACTCTGCCTAGAGTTTTTTTGATTGGAGTACTTATTGGATTAGCAACTGCATCGAAATTTACTGCTGTTTTTGTTTGTATCGTCCCACTTACAGTTTTTGGAGTTCTCCTGTTCGAAAGGTATTTACAAGTACCTAAGGGCAGAGAGCGGCGAATTAATAGCTTAGCTGAGATGCTTTCTTTGGTTTCTACCATGGGACTTTCGGCGATCTTTACTTTCCGCATTTTTCAACCCTACGCATTTGATGGGTTAGGGAAACTTAGCCAAAGCTTTATGTCTGATTTAGATTACTTGGAAGCGGTTAATACTGGTGGCAACTATCCGTGGCTAGTGCAGTGGGTTGGCCGAACAACCCTTCTTTATTCATTTGAATCTATTTTCTGGTCTGGCATGGGGCCTGCTCTCACTATCGCTGTTTGTGTTGGCTTAGTCTTAGCAACTATTGAAGTCATTCGAAATGAGAAATTTGTACTGTTAGCACCGTTGTCTTTCATTGCGGTAATGGTTGGCCTAGTCACTCAACAGTTCAATCCCCTTATCCGTTATCTCTTGCCAATGTACCCAACAGCGATCGTGTTTGGTGGCTATGGGATTTATCGTCTATATCTCTATGGAACCAGTAATTTCCATGATGGGAGGATTGCGCGCCTAACCAGTAGATTCACCGTGATCGGGGCAGGAAGCATATTGCTTCTATCTATAGTGTGGGGTGTCGCCTTCATCAATGGGGTTTACAATTCTACGAACCCACGGATACAAGCAAGCGCTTGGATCAATGAAACCATTGAATCTGGTTCGCAACTCACTTCTCAACTTTGGGATGACTCTTTGCCTATTCCAAGTGAGTTTGTGGATCCAACGAAATATGAGCGCGTTCAATTGGATCTTTTCCGTCCTGATGGTTGGGTAGATTCCGAAACTGGGGTAACAAAACCTGAACTTCTTTTGGAACAACTAGATCAAAGTAATTATGTCATCGAGGCAAGCAACAGACTGTATGATGCTATACCGCGGATGCCCGCAAAGTACCCAGCAACCTCAGCGTATTACCGTTCTTTATTTTCTGGGGACTTGGGTTTTAACCTAGTAGCTACATTTGAGAATAAACCATCACTATTCGGCATAAATCTTCCATCTCGAGTAACTGAAGAAACTTTCTCAGTTTACGATCATCCGACTGTCATGGTTTGGGAGAAAACAGCTAATTGGGACGCCAACAAAGCGCGAACGATATTAAATCCATACGCTGCAGCAAGAGCCCCGAATATAGAACCTAGGTCTGGTAGGTGGAACGCTCTCATGCTTCAACCAGAGATAAATGAAAAGCTCCAAGATGGTTCAACTTTTAACGAAAGGTTCTCTACCAATGGCTTTCTTGGTTCTTTCAGCTGGCTTTGGTGGTTTCTCTGGCTCCAATTAGCTGCATTCCTAGTTCTTCCATGGTCATTATCATTATTCGGTTCATTAACGGATAAAGGATATGGGTTAAGCAAAATTCTAGGGTTTGGTTCCGTTGGACTGCTTAGTTGGTTGCTCGTTTCTTGGGACGTTGCCAACTTCGGGAGGTCAACGTGCATTCTTTCCCTTCTTATCCTTGGCATTATTGGAATTACGATTGGCTACAGAAGGAGAAAAGACCTTATCCAATTAGCTATTGCAAATAGGAAAGTCTGGGCTGTAACTGAATTGGTTTTTGTAATAGTTTTTTTCTCTATTCTATTCCTCCGTAGCATGAATCCAGATCTTTGGGAGTCTTATCGGGGTGGTGAGAAACCGATGGAATTGGGATACCTAACTTCTATTGGAAGATCTAATGACCTACCTCCTTATGATCCTTGGTTCGCTAGCGGAGCGATGAACTACTATTACTTTGGTTGGTTCCTTCTCGCTGTACCCATGTTGGCAATCGGTGTGCTTCCGGAGATAGCTTTCCAACTTGGCGTCGCTACTTTCGTAGCGCTTGCCGTGATGGGTGTATGGACGCTCGCTGTTAATCTGATTAAAGGCAACTTACAGAAAATCACTGAAGGTTCTCCAAATCATAGAAGCCCTTTATTCTTTAGCCTCCTGGCGGTGTCATTTTTCGGAATCTTTGGAACTTGGGATGCAGTTCGTAGACATCATCAGCGGTTTCGGGATGCTAATACGTGGAACGCACTGTCAGATTGGCCCTTTATAGGTTCTGTAGTTGAGTTTGTCGGTGGTTTTTGGGAGTGGGTAAATAGGGCATCAGTCCAAGCTTTTGATTGGTGGGGTCCAAGTCGAGTCAATAGTGGAAACTTTGACATTACTGAATTCCCTTTCTTTACTTTCCTATTCGGGGATCTCCACCCTCACCTCATGGGAATGGCGTTCTTTGGTCTTTTGATCTGCGTATCATTGGCATATATCCTATCGTGCCGAAATGGGCAGAAAAAAAGTGCTTACCTACTTGCCGCTCTGACTGGAGTAGTACTCGCAATTGTTCGGATGACTAATACGTGGGACTTCCCAACGTTATCGTTGATCTCATTAACCGGGTTTCTGTATGGAGCTTTGACATTCAAAGTTGACTCCTCCGTGGATACAGAATCTGGCAGCCATGGGAGATCAGGACTTTGGGTAATCATAAGCTTAAGCGTTTTCGTTAGTTCCATCGGGTCAGGTAAAGGATGGGTGGCGCTCTTCGCTGTTATTGTGTCTTTAATTGCTTGTGGATCATTGTTTGCGAAACCAATTCCTAAATTCCGGTTGCTGTTTTTACTCCGTCATGGGTTGATTGCAGTTTGCATTCACCTTATTTTGATTTACCCCTTTACTCGACACAATCAAACGTTTGGTCTGGGTTTGCACCGTTCACGATGGGTCTCACCCTTTAGTGACTTCCTCTCGCATTGGGGGATCTTTTTAGGCATTGCATTTGCCTATTTCCTGACCCTTTTCCTTATCAACCAAGAAAAAAGGGGGAAAGGAATAGAAAGCCCTATGCATGTTTCCCGCAAGATCTCCCCTCTCTTGCTTCAAAGAGTTGCATTATCCCTTTATTTAGGAATCACCATATTGCTTGGTGTTCTAATTGGTTGGGCTTTTGCCGTAGCCGTGCTTGGAGCAATAATATCTCTTTCGTTCATCCTTATAGAAGTACGTTTAGCTTCCTTCCAAATATCCCGAATTGCCGCACTCTCATTATTTGCTTTTGGATTCATGGTGATAGCAGGCCCCGAAGTCATAACGATTAGTAACGATGTAGCGAGAATGAATACAGTCTTCAAATTCTGGCTGCAGGGTTGGATACTTTTTTCCGTTGCTTCAGCATTCGCTGTCTTAGAAATATGGGTATATGCGAAACAGCGCCATATAAGGCAACGTCATCTGTTCTATTACCCGCCTCCTCGTTTCTGGCTGATCACTATGACCTGCATTCTCTTTATAGGCCTGGTCTACCCTCTTTCTTCTATTGGTCCAAGACTTGACGACCGATTCTCAACGAGCCCGAAGGGTTTGAATGGGATCGCATACCTTGAGGAGAATCCAATACTTGTTCGCTACGATAATGGGGTTGAAGTTCCTCCCACATTAATTTCAATAAGCGATGATCTCCCTATGATCCAATGGTTGCGAGAGTCAATTGCAGGTAGCCCAACAATTGTTGAGTGGACTGGAGATAGTTACGATTGGAATAGCCGGATTTCAATCCATACTGGACTCCCCAGCGTTCTTGGTTGGTCTTCACATCAACGACAACAACGACTCGCCTACCAGAACATGATTAGCCAAAGAAAACGGGAAGTGCAGGACCTGTATCAAATTCCAGATCAGAACCTCGCAACAAGTTTTCTTCTCGCTTATAACGTCAAATACATCATAGTCGGGTCGCAAGAACGACGCTTCGGGACTGAAGTAGCTTTATCTAGTATTGATACCCACCCAGGATTACATATAGTTTTTGAAGATGCGTTGAGTAAAGTTTACTCGGTCAACCACGATGCCTTATGGGTATTAACTGAAGAAGAGTCTTTAGCTTCTAAATAATGTGATCTTTGTTCAACGAAGAAATGAACTGCCATTGCAACCATTGTCATAGGTTGGAAGTTCCGTTTCTTGCGGGTTAGCCCATAACCCATATTCCCGCGATTCCTCTATCACCGTCCTTTTAACAAATACGTTGCCGGTCAGCGATGCAGGGCATTTAGAAGACCTTGTCCCCAAATCAGCCCACGGTTCACGGTTCCATAGCCAATTACCCCATCGGGAAAGAACTTGAGGAAATTGATTGAAATTTGAAGCCCCCCCATCAAATTCTGGCACCCACCACCATCTATGGTTGTAGGGGAAAATCTCGTACTCCTCCATTGATAAGTTTATTCTTTCAGTATCCCAATAAGGAACAATGACGACATCCGGTGCTCTCGCCATATCAGGAATATTTTGTTCTTCAATGATTGCATAGGTTGATGTAGGGAAGTCACGTAAATACCAGCCATAAGGCCAATACACATCACTGTCTATCAATACGATTAAATGATCTCCAGATTCAGCGAAGTGAGCAAGGTCCGATCTATAGAGTTGACCACTCCAAGCTTTTACTTCTGGTGTTGCTTGCCCAGCTTGTACAAATAGCTCTTGGGGGTCACCTCCTTGAGAATAATTAGTTACAAAGCTTTGAGTAGTTGAGAAAATAGCGCAAATGCTGAAGGCCATGATTAAAGCATCTCTATACTTCCGACCACGGGCTCTTCGCCATAAGAATTGAACCCCAAGACCTGAAAGAATAATTGTTGGGAAAAGTGGGTGAATTATTAGCCACGGCATTCGTTCTGAAGCCCAAGAATACAAAATTATATTTCCTCCAGCCCACCATAGAGTGATCTGGCCAAAGAGATTTGGTTGGCGAAAGACCTGCCATATCCCGAACAGAGCGAAGAAGAGCACGAACCATTCATAAGCAGACAGCAACGTGAGGTAATACTGCCATCTTGAGTCCCCTCTGGAACCCTCTTTCTGCTGGCTTGCCCAATAGGTAAAACCCGCTGTTAGCCCATTCCTGAGTGCCCCATGTGGAGCTGATGTTACATTTGGGCCTGAAAACGATGTGAAAAACTGAGAGAAGAATCCTATAAATAAGAAAGCAGGAACCAAGGGAGTTAGTAACCACTGCACACGAGTTGGAGTTCTGAGAGCCCTAAAGATTCTGTTTGAGGGAAAAACTTCATTTTTTGATACAGCCAATACGGCGCTTCCTGTTGCTAAAGCCAAAAGCAAACCGCCATATAATGCCAATTTCCATAAAGTTCCATTTCCTCCGCTGTCTCCTACCCAGAAGAGAACGGCAATCATGCTTGTTAAACCTGAAAAGAGCGTCCAACGGCGAATCTTAAACTCTTGTTCTTCAACTCCCTGGTGTGATTGGTTTCTTTTGCTGGAGATAATCAAATTTTCTTGTATCAGTAGCAGGAGCAGAAATACTCCAAAGAGAAAAATCGAGAGTAGAACAGATTCCTTTATGGCCAATCCAACAACAAAGAAAGAGAGCAAGGCACTTGGATGCCATCCTTTGGGATATTCAAGAAATGCAAAGAGCAGAATTACGAAAATTGATGTTACAAGAAGGAAGAACATATCTTCTCGCCCGAATCGTGAGAAATACAGCATGCTGGGGCTAAGTACTATTAGGCCGATAGTTGCAACTGTTCCAACTGAACCTATCTGCTTTCGCCAAAACCAAGGAACATAGATAATTAGAACTCCTGAGATAGCTGCGAGTAAACGGGCAGTTAAATCTGATTCGCCGAACAGCCAGAAGAGTGCGGCTGTAACGTAAAATCGGAGAGGACCGTGATACACGGGGTCATAGCCACCGAAATTTCCTTCTAGGAAACGAAGAGAGAACCATGCGTCAAGGCTTTCATCATGATGAAAAGGTCGATCCCCCAAAAGAACCAACCTTGATACTATTCCAAGCAACAGGAACACAAGAACGATCCGTTTGAAGGTGATTAACTTTGCAAGGGGAAAACCATATTCATTTACCTTCTGAGGAAAAGTGAAGGGGCGTTTCATCGGATCTCGCGAACATCATATATTAGGTAACCCCCAAGGTCATAAATGAGTTTGGCCCCGTTCGGCATGGCATCAGTTTCAGCCCAACGGCTTTTCGGATTATCAAAGCCATAATGCTGCCTTTCTAATGGTCCGAAAATGACATAATCCGTCTCGTACTTCATGAGAGTAGTTTCAAAGTCGGGAGCCATTTCATAGATTTTTCGAAGGTCCTGATCGCGGCCATACCAGTCTTTACCGAGGTCATTCAACCTCCCTGGAGCACCTGAAATCACAGACCTTCCTGCTATGACACGAACAGGGTGAGTATTGGTATTTGCGCTAGCGAAAATAGCGTCAGAATTAGTGTTCTCCCGAACCCACTCGCCAACGCTAAGATCTGCTCCTGATAAATATTCAACTGGATATGGATCTGTTGTTTGATCAAGAGCCCTCCAGATATCTAAACCCCCAGTCAGTGTTAAAGAGCAGATCAAACCAATAGCGGCGAATGTTCTCATCCTTCCACGTGACAGAAGTTTGTCGATTGCTTCACCTACAAATGGTGATGCGAGGAGGAGAAAAAAAATGACGTATTTGGCATTGTTCCCTGGCCAAAAGTGCCAGATAGCGATATTGGGGATCACCAAAAGGCTAAACAAAGGTATCGCATGGTTTCTAACTACTTTGTTTGATCTGGCTATTCCCCAGATAGCTAACGGGATAAACAATCCCGTATTGAGGAACCAAAACCAGACAAAATCCCATGGATTATTTTCCCACGAAGACTTCCCTAGCATCCAAAGAAAGTGCCAACTCTTCCCGTCACGATCTGGCCATTGCCAGATAACTATCGGGATTCCTATAGCTAATGCTGGACAGAAAAACCGAATCCAATACTGTCGTCGGCTCATCGCAGCCCAGATCAATGATAAAAGTACGATGGTTCCAAACGCGAAGACATGGAAAAATGGTAATAATCCAGTGAATACTCCTGCGAAAATGTATGTCCCCGAATTTTTTACTGACCGATTTTCCCATAAGAAGACAATGACCAGAATAACAGCGGAGAAACCTATAAGCGTTGGCCTTTGAGGGTAGAGGAACCCAGTCACAGCATTATCAACCCAGTTCCTGTCAAAACCATCAAAAGCGTAACTTCTTGGGAGGTTCCCTAGTACGCCGAAGCCTTCCGCCGGTAAATCAACAAACAGGAAGCGATATAAAGCACCGGTTCCTCCCGAGAGTAAAAAAACTGTCACCGCTATGAGTGCCGAACGAGTATTTGAGGTAAACCGACGGCAACCGAGGTATAACATCGGTGGAAAGAAAGCAGCTAAAAAAAATGTTGAGATTTGCATAGCTGTGAATACATCTGTGCCTAATGGAACAAACATTGCGGCAAACCAATCCACGCCAAAGTGGTACGAGAAACTCTCACCCGCGGCAGTTGGGAGTTCTGGAGGGAAGTTATCTCCATATGCAAACGACGAAGCGTATGCAAGATGAGCGGACCAGTCTCCGAAAACAGAGAGGTGAGATACCGTTACTCCGCCACTTGATGATTTCTCAAACGAAATCTGAAGGATCCTTGCTGAAACGATTGAAGAAGTAAGCAGTAGAAAAAGAGTGATTCTTGGACTAGAAGGATCCTTCCATCGAGCTCGGATTCGTATAGAGAAATTCTCTAGATCTGCTTTAAGGACTGATCCTCTTCTGACCAGTAATGGCAAATATGCAACGATCAGAACTACCTCTGTAATTAAGATCATTTGCCAATTAACCATGGTTAACCAGGCAATGAAAAAACCTAGAAGTGAAACCTGTACCGTCCCGAGAAAGGCACCAAAAACTATTCGTTCTTCCAAAACAAATGAAGTTCGTATTACATATGTGCTAGCAAAACCGATCGCCACTATCACGCAAATGAATTGAACTACTGAAAAACTCACTTACTCTCCTCTTAAGCTTTGAATCGTCGGTTGAAGACAAAGCTAATCTAACAGGCTCAGCTCTCCGATAAGGAATATACGGTTACGTGATCCATTATCTAAATATCAGGAACTTGAAGACCTGAGCGTATTTGGTTTTCTTGAGAATTTTGATTTCTGTAGCAACTGGTTCGGATCGGCGCTAGCGTTTCTGACTGTGCCAGAGGGACACACTATTCATCGTCTAGCTGCTGACCTGAGTAAAGATTTTGTTGGCGCGCCAGTATCTGCTGACTCACCGCAGGGCAGATTTTCTGAAGGTGCAGCGTTAGTTGATGGAGAAATGATGTTGAAATCAGAAGCATGGGGGAAGCATCTTTTCTGCCATTGGGAAAGCGGCAATATTCTGCATGTTCATTTAGGGCTTATCGGTAAGTTCCGACCAGTTGACCCTAGCTTGCCTCCACCCGACACAATCCGATTGCGCTTATCTAATGGGAGTAAGTCATGGCATCTAACTGGCCCACAAACATGTGCGATGGTACTTGCTGATGACCTTAAGCATGTTGTAGCGAAACTTGGCCCCGACCCTTTACGGTTAGGGGTTAGAGGAATTAGACGATTTCTACAGGGGCTTTCTTCTTCCAATAAGCCCATTGGCGCGGCTTTACTTGACCAAAGCCTTTTAGCTGGGATAGGGAATGTGTATCGGTCTGAAATTCTTTTCTTATGCGGTATCCACCCTGAGACGCCTTGTAATGCCATTACAGACCATGATGGAGAAAAACTCTGGAACTTAACCGTTGATCTTCTCCGAAAGGGAAGAAAATTGAACCGTATCGTGACGGTACAGAAAGAGGATTCCGGAAACGTCCCTTTAAGCGGAAACGAAAGAGAAGATTCTGTATATGCGTATAAACGAGAAGGGCTTGACTGTAAACGGTGTCAGAATCAAATCCAGATAACGTCACTAGCGGGTAGGTCTATGTGGCACTGTCCGAGTTGTCAGGAGAGATAATGAGTGATTATGACGCGATCCTTCTAACATCGTTCGGTGGACCAGAAAAGAGCGATGATGTTAGACCTTTCTTAGAAAATGTTGCTTCGGGAAGGAATATCCCTCCGGAACGTCTGTCGCAAGTCCAAAAACAGTATGACCTCTATGGCGGGGTTAGCCCTATAAATCAGCAGAATAGAGAGTTAATTGCAGCCCTACAGGCTGAATTAAATACAAATGGGATAGACATTCCCGTCTATTTTGGCAATAGGAACTGGGATCCCTACATCAAAGATACTTTGGACGATCTGCATGCCGATGGAAAGAAAAATATTCTAGCTTTGGTAACGAGCGCTTTTGGTTCTTACTCTGGCTGCAGGCAATATCGGGAAGATATAGAGAAGGCTTTAACTCAAATTAATGCAAAGGATCTCTATGTAGAAAAAGTACGTCTGTACTGGAACCATCCTGGGTTTTTTGAAGCAATGTGTGACAGATTATCATCAACACTTGATTCAATAGATCTTGAAAATGCGGGTCAGGTGCAAATTATTTTTACGGCTCATTCAATCCCATCAACTTGGGAAATGTCTAGCCCATATCGTTCCCAACTCCTAGAGTTCTCTAAATCACTCTCAACTGCAGTAGCTCCAGATTTAGCTTGGGACCTTGTCTTCCAAAGCCGAAGTGGGCCACCATCGGTGCCTTGGCTAGAACCAGACATCATAGACCACCTCGATGCCTTAAAGACATCCGGAACTAACTGTGTTGTTATTACTCCAATTGGATTTGTATCTGATCATATGGAAGTGATGTATGACTTAGATAATCAGGCCATATCCCATGCGGAGGAATTAGGGATGGAGAGTAGACGAACACCTACGGTAGGGACACATCCTGCTTTTGTGAGAGGGCTTCGACAGCTAATAGAGGAATACCTTGATGCTAGTCCTCCATTGGTTGCCTTTGGAGAGCCTTGGACGTGTAACCAGAATTGTTGTCCTCCCTCGCAACAGCGTCCCCCGTCACGTCTGGAACGGTAGATGACTAATTCTCAACGTAAAGAATTAGCCGTCGTAATTCCTGTTTTCAATGAAGAGGAGACTATACGAAAGTGCGTAGAGGACTGGGTTGAAGTTCTCTCCTCTCTGGAAATTGATTTTG
>PAQG01000048.1 GCA_002709645.1 Acidimicrobiaceae bacterium | reverse complement strand
CTTCACTAGGAAGATGCGCATAGTCATCAATGTATGCAACTCCATTCGCCTCACCCCGGAATTGGAACCTTCTGGCCACTCCAGCGAAATGGGATATCCCCCGTCGTAGATCTTCAACTGGGAGCCCTATATCTATCCCAAGTGCTACTGCAGCAGTTGCATTTAAAGCATTGTGTAAACCAGGGCTAGCGAGAGTAAACGGTCCAAGATTAGTTTCTGGTCCTACAATTTCAAATGAAGAAGAAAATCTTCCTCCTGTGTATGACTGGAGGCTATAGTCTGATTCCTGACTAGTTCCGTAGGTCACTACATTCTTATCGTCCAACAGGTACTCTGTCCCAACATCTTCATCACAGATATAGGTCTTCTTCTTAGTATTAGAAACAAACTGTTTAAATGCCTCTCTAAGTTTTTGAGAAGTACCGTAATAGGAAAGATGATCTGGTTCAACGCTAGTAACAATAGAAAATTCTGCTTCTACTTCAAGGAATGTCCCGTCCGATTCGTCAGCCTCCACAACGAGAAATTTTGAATCTTTGTCCCAAAGCGCCCCGCATCCAATTTCGTTAACTTCTCCACCTATTAGAAAGGATGGGTTTACTCCGGCTTCAGCTAAAGCAAGTGAAAGCATCGAAGACGTTGTAGTTTTGCCATGAGTACCAGCTACTGCAATTGTTTTCTTAGTTTGGCTGATAGCTGATAAGACTTCAGCTCGGCTAAATATATCTATCCCCTCTCTTTTCGCTTCTTGAACTTCAACGTTTCCTTCAGGTATGGCCGTAGATTTAGTTAGAATAGATGCGTTTAGTAGATTTTTTTCTGAATGACCGATGTAGATTTCTATTCCTTCACTCTTGAGCCTTTCAAGCCCTGACGAGTATTTAAGATCGCTCCCCTTCACCCTGTGTCCCATTCCAGACAAAACCAAAGCGATTGACCGCATACCGGCACCACCTATACCGATGATATGAATATCCTTTGGTTCCGTTAGGGAGAGTTTTCTAGCCGTCAACGTGCTTCCTCCAGTAATACTTTAGCTAACAATTCTGAAGCGTCCCGATTACCTACTTTTCTACTCTCATTAGCCATTCTTTCTAATTTGCCAGGATCATCAATTAGTTCTTTGACCGCATTTGCAAGATTTATCCCTGTGCACTCATTGTCATTAATCATCACTGCTGCGCCAGCATTAACTAATGACTCAGCATTTTTTCGTTGGTGATCCCCTGGTGCATGAGGAAGCGGAACAAATATGGCTGGTATTCCTATGACTGATATTTCAGCAGTTATAGAACCACCAGCTCGAGAAATAATTAAGTCAGCAGCGTTGAGTGCAGTGGGCATATCAGTTTCGTATTCAATAGTTTTATAATCAACTGATTCAACCTGTTCGGGAATATCAAGTACCTTCCAATCTCTTTTCCCGACGATGTGGTAAATACTAAGATTTCCGATTCCACTAAGACTATCGAGCGCATCAATTATGGCTTCGTTAATTCTCCTCGCCCCGAGAGAACCTCCGGTCACGACGACTAGTAAGTTCTGATTTGGTATACCTAATTTCTTTTGATCATTTGATTTATCGCCTCTTTGAATCTCACTTATTTCTCGTCGCACTGGGTTGCCGGTTAAGACTTGATTCATTAAACCAGTACTCGTATAAGAAACAGCTGATTTTTTAGCCCATTTGCTAATTAGTTTGTTCGCTCGACCAGCTACCGCATTTTGCTCATGGAGTACTACTGGAACCTTTGTTATTAAACCAGCGAGAGCACCTGGCACCGATGCATATCCACCTAATGCAAGTATTATTTTTGGTTTCTTTGATTTGTAAATTCTGATAGCTGAGTAAGTCGCATTGGCAAGCAGAAATAGTGTCCTCAGAATAGCTAGTAGATTTCTTTTTTGAATTCCGGCACCTCGAAGAGGTATTAATTCAAAATTTTCAGCGGATACCAGTCTTTGATCAATTTCCCTTTCGCTTCCGAGAAAGACAATACTCTCCTTATCAACACCTTCTTCTACCAAAGAATTTGCTACAGCTAAACCTGGATGAAGATGTCCCGCCGTTCCCCCACCGGCAATTACCGCAAAACAATTTTTCATTTGACCTTCTGTCGTGAGATATTCAAAAGAATACCGACTGCTGCCATCCCCACTAGCAATGAGCTCCCTCCGTAAGAAACAAAGGGAAGTGGAAGTCCAGTGTTTGGTAGCCTTCCAATTGTTACTCCGATATTGACGAAAGCCTGAACAACGAACCATATCGTGATACCCATAGCGAGAAGATAGCCGAATTTATCTGAAGCGTTGGAAGCACCTACAGCTACACGAACACCTAGTGCAACAAATCCTACAAACAATGAAAGGACTAGCAGAGATCCTACGAGACCCATTTCTTCAGCAATGATTGTAAAAATAAAATCTGTATGTGTCTCTGGCGTCCACCATTTTGACTTACTAGCTCCTGGGCCTACACCCAAAAGACCCCCGTTACTTATACCAGTAAGAGATTGCAGGGTTTGCCAACCTGTATTAAGTGAATCACCTTCAAGGTCTAAAATAGCCTTAAGTCTTTCCCGCCGGTATGGAGCCTGCATTGCCCCTCCAACAACCAAAAGGAAACTGCCTGCTCCAATAGCTAAAAATTTACCTAATGGCATGCCACCAAGAAACAACAATGTTGCGACTAAGAAAGCCACTAAACACATTGTCCCGTAATCTGGCTGAATGAATAGCAACATCATCGCTGGGATAAGAGCCAAAATCGGGTCTCGATATGCCCGAGGACTAGTAAGATTTTTTTCGTACTCTGAAAGGTGTTTAGCAGTAAAGAGAACCATCACTAACTTGAGCATTTCAGATGGCTGAAATGTACCTCCAGGTACTGCTAACCACCGTGTAGCTCCACCTCCTTCAACACCTAGGGGTGTATGCAAGAGGAAAAACAAGAAATATGTTAGTCCCAAAAGTGCTGGAACTAAAGGTTGCAGTTTTCTATAGTCAAATTTTGAGCAGGCGTAAAGCACAGCAAGTCCCGCGAAAAACCATAAACCTTGTTTGTAAAAATAGGAGAATTCGCCTAACCCTTCCTGGCTAGCGACGACTGAGCCAGCTGACAACACCATTACTAAACCAAAGAGGTTGAGTGTGACCACGACAGCAACAATTTTAATATTCAAAGGTGTCCAAAAAGAAGGCTTACTTCTCTGACTTTTCTGAGGTGATTTCAAAGTTAGAAATAATGCACTTCTCAAACTTTGGCCGAAACCTGTTTGATGTGAATGGTTAGTTATCGTCAATTTCAGCCCCTATCAAAGATTGAACGATTCTTTCAAAATCTTCCCCGCGCTCTGCATAGCTGCCATACCAGTCAAATGATGTGCATCCTGGCGACAATAGAACGACATCTCCTTTTCCACTGCATTTGAAGGCAATCTCTATTGCTTCATACATTGAATTTGCTTTTGAAATCGGAAGGATTTCCTGAAAAACTTTTTCGATTTCGTCCGCTGCTTCACCAATGGCAACAAGGTGTTTTACATGTTCTTGCACTTGAGTCAGGACATTAAGATCTAGTCCTTTATTCCGACCGCCAGCTAATAATATTACATTCTCAAAACCCGATACCGCAGCCAGAACCGAATGAGGAGTTGTCGACTTACTGTCGTTATACCAGCTAACCCCTTCTTGCTGACCTATAAAGGCGATTCGGTGAGGGAGGCCTTTAAATTCAGCTAGAACTTTCTTAATTGCATTAATCTCAGCTCCAGAGTCAAGCGCTACAGTTGCAGCAGCTAAAGCATTTAAAATGTCATGTCGTGAAGCCCGTTGCAACTTAGATACTTTTATTAGCTTTTGATTATTAACGGTTAGAAAACCATCAGTGACTTTATTGTCACCTGAATCTTTTCCAAAAGTTTTTACGGACCCTTCCTTCGGGATATGACTCATTACAACCTCATCTTCAGCGTTACCTATAGCAACATTTCTGCTCGTGTGGTTCTTCCAGATAGAAGCTTTTGCATTTTCGTATGTCTTAAGGTTTTGATGAACATCTAAATGATCAGGAGAGAAATTAAGCCAAATTGAGACTTCTGGGCAAAAACAGGATGAGTGAGCTAATCGGAACGATGAAGCTTCAACAACAAATTTTTCAATCGATGGGTCTTGGATAGCCCTTATTAAAGGGATACCAGTATTCCCTACTGCCTCTGTCTTTATTCCGCTTGCAAGAAGCATCTCTTTCACCATCATAGTGACAGTCGTTTTCCCATTCGTCCCAGTAATTGCTAATAGTGGCCGGTCGTCAAATTGTGCCGCTAAGTCAAATTCGCTATGGGTCGGAATATTGAATTGACGAATGTACTCATAGATCCAATGATTATCAGGTAACCCAGGCGTTGGCATAAAAATATCCATGGTCTCTATTAATTGACTAAAATCTGACTCGCTATTTGGAAGATGGATATCTAGTCCTAAGTTATTAACTAACTTTTTTGCGCGATCCGAAGGATTATCGTCGAAGAGAAGCGTTGGAATATTTTTTGCCTGAAGGAAGTCAACAACCGCTAACCCTGTTTCTCCAAGACCGAATACCCCTACAGTTGCGTCTTCCAAGATAATGTCTCTCTTCATGGGAGTTCCGTCCCTCTGAAATCAGCGATTTCAACGAAGTCTGCATAAAAGATCCCGAGTGCGATTGCCACACAAAAACCGCTGATAATCCAGAATCGAACGATGACGGTAGTTTCTGGCCAACCTAAAAGCTCAAAGTGGTGGTGAAATGGAGCCATTCGGAAAATCCTTTTTTTGTTCATCCATCGGTAACCAATAATTTGGACAACGACTGAAATTGTCTCAAGGACAAAGATCCCTCCGATGATTGGGAGGAGGAGTTGGGTGTTCGTTGCTAAAGCTAGACACGCCAACGCTGTACCTATTGCTAAAGAACCCGTATCTCCCATAAATATTTTTGCAGGGGCGGAATTCCACCAGAGAAAACCAACACAAGCCCCAAGCATTGAGACGGCTACAACTGCCAGATCCAATGCGTGATCTAGATCATAGATTTCTGGATGGCGGAAAGCCCAAAATGATATAACAGTAAACGCGCTGAAGGAAAGCGTTGATGATCCTGCCGCAAGCCCGTCCAAACCATCAGTAAGGTTTACTGCATTACTCATTGCAAGGATGATAAAGGCAGCCCAAAAAACCCACCCGACAGTTCCTAAGTCGATGGAAAGCGAGTCCCATCTGGTAAAAGAAACTTCAGTGTGGACATCAGTAAACGAAACCATCAAAATTGCGTATCCGAATGCAACCAGAAGAAGTCCTATAACTTTCATTTTTTTGTTCAGACCTAAATTCCTTGCGTTCCTTACTTTGAGCAAGTCATCTAGGAAACCGACAATTCCAGCCCCTAGTATCGCCAACATCACAAATAGTCCAGACCGCGTATATATACCGTTGTAAAGATCTGAGATTACATAAGCTACTGAGGCTCCTACTACAACTGCTATTCCGCCCATGGTTGGTGTTCCGGCTTTTGTTCTATGACCTCCAGGCCCATCTTCACGAATAGGTTGGCCGATACCTTTTTCTGTTAACCATTTAATTAGGTAGCGCGTCCCAAAGAGCGATATAGCTGTTGAAATAGTTACTGCAAGGAGAAGTCGTATCACGTCGCTCTTGCCTCCAACCCGTCTCGGGCAACATCACTATCTTTAAATGGGTGAAATTGTCCGTTGATTTCTTGCGATTCTTCATTACCCTTTCCTGCGATGATTACTACATCATTGGGGTCAGAAATTTTAATCGCTTGAAATATCGCTTTTCTACGATCTGGTTCGATATAGACGTCTGAGGGGTTCCGAATTCCTGCTAATACATCATTAATTATTGATAATTCATCTTCCGATCGGGGATTATCTGAAGTCAGGTATATATTTGTAGCAACATTTTCTGAAACTGCTCCCATTTGTGGCCGTTTTGACTTGTCTCGATCCCCGCCACATCCAAAAACAACATGGACATTTTCTATACCTGGAATATTTCGGGCAGATATTAATACTTTACGTAACCCTTCCGGAGTATGGGAGTAATCAATAATTACAGTAGGCCCGTTATCTTTAGAATCAATTACCTCAAATCTTCCGGGGAGAACCTGAGTTTCAGATAGTCCTTTAACTATTGAGTCCTTATCAAAGCCCAATACTTCAGCAGCAAAGGCCGCTGAGATAGCATTCTCAATATTGAAAGTGCCGGGAGTTCGCATTTTTATAGTTTCCCCCTCCCATTGGAAAATATTTTGTTGGGTACTCTCTTCAATTATTTTGACATCATCCATTGAAATGATTTTGTGGGGTATTTGAATCTCTTCGGCAAGTCTTTTACCGAATGGGGTGTCCACATTAATAACTGCATATTTAGCGTGATTTGGAGTAAACAAAAGAGATTTAGCTTGGTAATAACTTTCCATATCTCCGTGATAATCCAAATGATCATGGCTCAGGTTTGTAAAAATCGCTAGGTCATATTTAATATGGGAAATCCTTCTTTGGATTAGCGCATGAGAAGATACTTCCATTGCTAAAAATGACTTCCCTTCTTCAGTGAAGTCATAGATCTGTTTCTGAAGGTCAGGCGCTTCCGGCGTAGTTCTTATTCCTGTCAGTGTTCCGATTGATGCTGCATTCTCACCGGCAGATGTTGCTATCTCCGCAAGCATATTCACGGTTGTCGTTTTCCCATTCGTTCCCGTAACTCCTACTGTAGTTAGTTTCCTTGATGGAAAGTTGAAGAAAATTTCTGCTATTGCTGCCATAGCAGATCTAACATTCTCTACTTTAATTTGCAGAGAGTTTGTTTGGATTTTTCGGTCAACGACCACGGCAACAGCACCATTTGCAATAGCTTGTTGAGCATAGTCGTGCCCATCATTGTGCTCACCAGAAATACAGAAGAACAGGTCCCCTTCTTCTAAGTTTCTAGAGTCGTAACTAAGTCCATTGACGACAACCCCTTTGGGATTTCCGATGACCTCTGATTTTGAAGTTCCACCGAGATTAAATGCCTTTAGGATTTGCGCTAATTTCATTGGGTTGTCTCGTTCCCTTCAAGCACTATTTGGTCTTCCCCAATAACAGATTGTCCGGCCGCTATCTCTGACATAAGCAACTCAGAGGCAGGAGAAACTTGATAGTGTCGAAGTGACCAACTTGCAAGTTGTCCGAAGAGTGGCGCTGCTACGTGGCTGGCATAGAAAGATTCTTGTACCGGAGCTGGGTCATCAATGATTACGATCATTGCAAGCTCTGGCCGAAGGGCTGGGAAGAAACCGGTCACCGTTGATGTGTAATGCCTTAAGCCTTCCTTATCTAGATAAGGGTTGAACTGCCCATTTGGAAGTTCATAACTGTTTTCAGCATGGAAATATTTCCAAGATGTTCCTGTTTTGGCAGCTATTTTATAACCTGAAACCTTTGCTTTCTCCCCAGTTCCATTATCGACTACCGAAGTAAGTAACGATGCCATTTGTCGAGATGCAGATGGGGAGATTACTCGCCGGCTCGGTACGCCGGATACATATTCCTTGATACCATCGGAGTCAACGATATGGCGGACTAGTTTCGGTGAAACATAGACTCCATCATTCGCAATGGCCGAATAAGCGGTTACCAACTGTATCGGGGAGACAGAAATACCATGGCCGATTGAGATCGTATTTAAATCTATTGACGTCCAATTCTCTAATGGATGAAGAATTCCCTGAGCTTCACCAGGAAATGACAAATCTGTGACCTCTCCGAATCCAAAGTTCGTTAGGTAATTATGGAGTTTTTCTTTACCTAATGCCTGACCCCAGACGATTGTTCCAGTATTGGAGGAGTGAGTAAGAATATCTTGAACTCCCATTTCTTGGACGCCATATTCATATTCATCTCTCCATCTCTCTGTTCTTATCTTTCCTTCGTTATCTTCCCATTCTTCAATAACCGTATCTGGGATTTCCTTTCGGGAATTAGCGTCAGCTATTCCTTCATTTATTACACCTGCAAAAGTCATCGCTTTCAGCACCGATGCTGGTTCATAGCTTAATGTGACAGCTTGGTTGTGAGATGTACTCCGGATTTCACCTGTTGGAGTCATAACCATTGATGCCATCGCTAGTATCTCACCAGTCGCTGGCTGCTGGATAATAACTATCCCACCCTTAGCCTCTGCCTCTTGAATTGTTTTTGCAAGTTCCAGCTCTACTTGTCCTTGTAGCGCTCTATCGATAGTTAGAATCAAGTCAGATCCTTGACTAGCTTCCCGCAGGACACTTGCCTTCGTAGGGATAGTGCTTCCATCAGCACTTAGTTCGGTAACTTGCAACCCTGTGACTCCTTTTAATTTTTCTTCATATTGGAATTCAAGCCCTGATATTCCAACGTTATCTACAGTGACACTACCAAGGACTCCCTTTCCTAATTGGTCACCTGATACATGGAACCTGCGTGGCTCATAACCAATGTAAACCCCTCCTAATTGAAGTTCCTCTATTGCCTCTGCGGTCTCCGGATCAGCTTCTCGTACTAGATATTCAAATGATGTCGGAGAATTGAATTTTGTTAAAATCACTTTAGCTTCTTCGTTTTCATCAACTCCGACTATGTCAAGGAGATCAGCAAGGATTTGTGATTTTTCAAAACCATTATCTGTTGATGATGGGTCAATATATATGTATGGCTGCGGAAAAGAGATCGCCAATTGGTTACCGTTCCTATCAAGAATCGAGCCACGATCTCCTCTTAGCTCTTTTTGGATGACGCGCTGATTTATGCCTTTCTCGGCGTATTTTCCTTTGTTAAGGATTGATAGGTCAAAGAGTCGCCAACTAATCATTACTGCGCAGATTCCAAAGATTACGAGGAGAAGATGCCTTCTTTTGTCCTCAGCATAAGGCATCTTTTTTGCCACTATTCCCCGCTCTCTAATGCGATTACCCGGTTATCCCATGTGGAAAAATTCGAGCTTGATAATGGTTGGAGAAATTCAGTATGGTCAGCTGTTACCATTCCTAATCCTTGAATCCCACCAATTTCCTCTGACGTATCTGCTAATGCGATTTTATATATTCGTTCAGTTGATTCTAGTTTTGTTATTTCAAAGAGAAGCGAGCGATTGATCGCATCTAATTCAGAAATGGTTTGTGTTATTTTGTCAATTTTCGCTTGCCGTTGTACCACCAAAGCGCTTACGAAGACTTTGCCGAAAAAACCTATAGCTATAAGAATGACTAGTATTGCGGTCGCTGATCGTATCCATGATTTTGAGTCTGAAACTATTTTTAATGTGGGGGCCCTGTGCGACCCTGCTTCAACTTTTCTTAACCGTTGTTCAGCCATTATATCGCTCACTTATTTTCTCAAAGGACCGGAAGCGAGCAGATGACGCTCTTGGATTGCGTTTAATCTCATGTTCACTTGGTTGTTTGCTTTTCCGTGACAAAAGTTTTATCTCTGGCTCTTCTTCAATCGCTGGCAAGTAGCGTGAATTCTGGCGTTTCAATCCTGCGCGTTCCCTAATTACCTGTTTGACTATACGATCTTCGCCTGAGTGGTAGGAAAGTACTCCACATCTGCCTCCAATTTTAAGCACTTGGATAGTTTGGATAATTGCAGGTTCTATAACTACTAATTCTTGATTGATAGCGATTCGAATCGCCTGGAATGACCTTCGCGCTGGATGACCCCCCGATCTCTTTGAGTGAGCGGGAATAGCTTTAGCAATTATCTCAGCGAGTTCATTTGTATCCGATATAGGCCTTGCATTGACAATAGCTTTTGCAACTTTTCTGTGAAATCTTTCGTCACCATAATCTTTTAGGATTTCTCCAATGATCTTTTCACTTTCTTCATTTAGTAGTTCATAGGCGGTTCTTCCGGAGGCTGCATTCATCCTCATATCTAGAGGGCCATTTCTTCGGAATGAAAATCCTCTTTGCGGATTATCTAATTGGTAGGACGATACTCCAAGGTCAAACAAAGCTCCTGAGATTTTAGCAATGTTGAGTTGCTCTAGGATTTGTAACAGTTTGTTAAAACGATCATGAATTAACGTGACTCGTTCCTTAAATGACTTAAGGTTCTCCTCCGCTGCCCTTAAAGCGTCTTTATCTTGATCGATTCCTACTATCTCTAAATCAGGTCTTGAGTTCAAAATTGCGAGTGAGTGACCTGCCCCTCCTAAAGTTGCATCAACGATTACGCCTGAAGGGACAGTTGAGAAAAGGCTCGTAATTTCCTGTTCCATTACTGGGGTGTGCATATATATGTTTTCAGAAAAACGGGTGATCCGGCGGTCAGCTAAACTGTCCGCCGGATCCAGGGGAGACCCGTTGGTGGTAGATTTTGTTTTCCTTGAAAGAGTCATTGCTTTCGCTTTCCCTTCGCTCTTCGGCAGTCTTCCGGAAAATAGGCGCACGTCGGGATTTCTCCCCGATCGAACTAGATGACAAGCGGGCGGAGTAGAGGCTCGTATCTTATTCCCCGGAAGACTGCCCAAAAGCGATTGGGAGTCATGCATAGCTTTGAAATTCTGAGTCGTTATACCTTCTTTCATTTGATTCTTGATTTGTTTGAAATTTTTTCACTACAACCAAACACTTTCATGAGGGTCACCTTCCGATGCTTCCTCAATACGACTCCACTCTTCGGGAGCCCAAATTTCTGCTCGGTTTATAACTCCGATGATGACCGCTTCTCGTTGAAGAGAAATTTCATTTCTTAATTTTGGAGGGACAGCTATTCTCCCTTGCGTATCTGTTCGGACTTCCGTTATGCTCGCTGCCCATCTTCTCTGTGCATCAGCTGCGACACTTTTTTGTTGAACTTGTTCTGTAAGCCTGGCTGCGGCTTTCTCAATTTCTGATGATGAATAAACCATTAGGCAGGGAGCTTGGAGTGATTTTGTTAAAAACGCAGTGTCTTGTAAGTGGCGTCGAAAATTTGAAGGAAGGACTAACCTTCCCTTCTCATCAAGTAATCGTTCGTGTTCCCCTGTGAACATGATCTCTCTTTTTCCAATTCTGTCATCTTCCAATCATTGAATTAACGAATGATTGGTTAGTAACTCTTCGAGCATATTTGCCCTTTTTCTCCCTATTGACCCACAATACTCCCTTTCATACCACTTTTCAACACTTATTAGGTAGAAATCTGCTTATAGGGTTAAAAAAAACAATAGAAGGGCCCACTTCCTCCCACGTTGAGACTGACTCTTGACTAATGCGTTGTCAGTTGTTCAAGGAATGCTTGTAAAGCCTCATCTCCGGTACAGCTAACCTCAGTCCCGCAAGATTGAATTTTTTCAGAAACATTTTCAATTTGGGTATTTAGAAACACGTTGATTAAATGAGCTGGATTCCATTTAAGAGCCAGTGCACATTGATATCGGGTTCCTTTATTTGAGCGCCTTTGAGAAATTCCTATAATTTTTTGATCGTTAATAAAAACTTCGCCTGGCGCCTTACCCGCAAAACATACTAAGTCAGTAAGTGGAGACCTGAGAAGGGACTGCGTATTCATAATGCAATCAATTGAGATAGACCGCAGCGCCGCTACCCAAATTTCTCCCAGCCATAAAGCTGCTTGCTTAATATCGTCGTGCCACAATCTAGATTTTTTTGGGATGAAAACATCAACCCAAAGTAAGTCCCCAGGGCTCACTAAAACTGCTCCACCCCCACTGCATCTAGACGTAATGTTCAGTCCTTCGCTTTCAATGTAGGAAATGTCCAAGAAGGGTTTCTCTCTCTGCGAATTCCCCAAAACTATACATGAATCCTCTGGTTTGATAATCCAAACTGTCGGAGTTTCCCACTCAGCCAGTGTCGCGGCATGTGCGAACGAAGTCGTTGACTGTTTATCCTCTATAACCCACTTTGGGGGGTAGCTATGGGTTAGATACGAAGACAATGCCAACTACTCGCCTGCAGATCGCCAATTCCTGCACCACTCAAGATACGTAACGACATCAACTGAAATTCTTTGCTGATCATCTCCGTCACCGTAGGCGGTAAGAAGTCTAAACTTAAGATAGGAAGAGTCAGGAATAGGCAGAAAGGGGGGCTTACGGTACCACCCAGTTCTTCTTATTCTCCATATCTGACGAAGAGCGGTAATCCATAAATGAGGCCTTCGCACTACCTCAGCCATGATCTGAAGAATTACTTTTTTATCCACTGGCATAATCTAAATCAACTTTTTTAATGGCGAGTACTATAAATGGTACTTCTTGGATTAATTACCAGTCTCATCACGTCGGGGGAATATTCCCCATAATTTACGTCGTCTCAAAGAGTCGTAATTCCGTAATGACCCTGAGCGCACATTCATTGAGAGTTGATTCATTCCAGCTCGTCCAAGTCTTCTAAGGTTTTGTTCAAAGAAAAGAGCTGCAGTAAGCATCATGGCAAAACCAACAAATGCTAGCCAGAAGCTCACTGATAACGTTAAAACAATAGTCACTAATCCGACTATAAATCCAAGTACGGACCACTTAATGTTTCGCGCTGAATGCGTATAGACAGTTGTCGTAGCTACTTCTTTAGCCAATCCAGGGTCACTCTCATGTAGTTGCTGTTCAATTTGACTAAGTATTCGCTGTTCGTCTTCCGAAAGAGGCATACATACATCATCGCATAAAGGAAGACAATCAACAACGTACAGTGCCCCAGTTTTTGTTATTCTGAGGGCCCCCACTGTTGAATCCCTCGTTTTTTTGCTGATACCCCTTCGTTGGTCAACGTACTGGCAGCACCTATTGAATCTGGCCCAAATCTAGACCTTATAGAATCAATTGCATCTTCAGCCTCTCTCCATTCACGGTCATGAGTTTCTAATTCGTCAAACGAAAGTTGAAGACCTGTATTATTTTCCGTCAATTTAGAAGTTCCAACACCGATTAAGCGGACCCCTGTAGAGAGATTAACTGTATTTATCAATCTAACCGCTTCACGGCCGATAACTTTTCCACTATCTGTAGGGTTTGGAAGGGTAACTGAACGAACAAAAGTGGAGAAATCCTTTAGTCGAATTTTAAGATTTACCGTTTTGGCCAGAAACCTTGAGGCGCGCAAGCGTTTGCCAACAGCATCTGACATTCTATGGATCTCGGATGCTATCTCTGCTAAGTCGAAGAGGTCATCTGCGAAAGTCTCTTCGTGCGAAATAGATTTAGCACTTTGTGATGTATTAACATTTCTTTCGTCAATTCCGTGAGAAAGCCTATGCAAGTGAGCCCCCTGAGACTTACCAAGCGAATTAACGAGATCACTTAAAGGGAATTTCCGCAAATCTAATACATTAATAATTCCTAGCTGGTCCAAACGCTTAGCTGTCGCTGGACCAACACCCCAAAGAGCTTTAACAGGCAGTGGGTCTAAGAAACCAAATACATTATCTGGGTGAACAATTTTTATCCCGAGTCCAGGGATTGGCCCTTCAGGACTTGGCTTTGGTTTTGCTTCTTCTGTTGCAAGTTTGGCTAAGAATTTATTTGGGGCAATCCCAACAGAACAATTTAAACCTTGCTCCTGTTTAACATCGCTTCTTATGGAAGAAGCTATTTCAAACGGAGTTCCATAAAGGCGCTGACTCCCTCCAACATCAAGAAAAGCTTCATCCAACGATATTGGCTCAACCATTGGCGTATACCGTTTAAAGATTTCCATTACCTTATGACTGATTGATGCATAGTATGTATGGTCACCAGGAAGAAATATGGCTTTAGGGCATAACTTCCGAGCGCGAAATGACGGCATGGCTGAATGTATCCCATAGGACCGAGCTTCATACGATGCAGCAGCTACGACTCCCCTATTCCCTGCCCCTCCAACGACTACAGGTTTACCGACAAGTTCGGGACTGCGCACCAGTTCAGCTGACACAAAAAAAGCATCCATATCGACATGAAGAATATGTGAGGTTGTAATTATTTTTTTCATCTGTTAATAGGATTCAAACATTATCGTTTCATTAGCTATCTGACTCCAATACGATAATACGCATGACTGGTGGAAATCTTGAAGAAGGGGATGAAGAAAAAGAAAACCCCAAACAGGGACTAGAGAGTACGTCAGGGAAAACACTTGAAAGTTTTTCGATTACTGATCTCCCCTTCACAGAAACCCCTTCAGCGGAGCCATCAAAATCATCTCAATTCCTCGCATTTGGCTCAATCCTTCTTGGGGGGCTATGCGGTGGATTAATAGGCTTCGCCTTTACTGATCTCCAATGTTCAGGGAGTTGCAGCGGATGGTCTGGAATGGGTGGTTTAATTGGAGCTTTGGTCGGTGCTGGAGGTGTCGGCGTTGTTTCCATTTTGGTTCTTCGAGCTATGAACGAATGGAAAACAAAGAGTCACCATCAAAATAATACGAAGGCAAAGTGATTAGCTTGCATGAAAATCTTATTCTTCGCGACCTTGCAATTAAGTCAGCAAGGGAAGCATGCCGATATCTAGAAACTGTTAATTACGATCTTCTAACTGTCGAAACGAAATCTTCGAATTCAGATTTCGTTACAGAAATAGATCGAGATCTTGAATCTATAATCGTTTCTTTTCTGCGAAGCGAACGAGCTAGCGATAGTTTCTTGGGCGAAGAAGGATCTTTTGAATCCGGACAGTCCGGAATTAGGTGGGTTATAGATCCAATTGATGGAACAACAAACTTTGTCTATGGGATTCCATCATTTGGCGTATCTATCGCCGCTGAAAAGCATGGAGAAGTAATTGCTGGAGTTGTTGCAGACCCTATCCAGAATGAAATATTTGATTCTGCTAAGGGGTTCGGTGCTCGTTGCAATGGGAATAATATCAGTGCTCGTAAAGGAACTAACCTAGAGTCTTCTCTAGTGGCTACCGGATTCAGTTACTCCCCTAACCGGAGGAGAATGCAGGGTCTAATCCTCGCTGAGCTACTTCCAAAAATTGGCGATATTCGAAGAATAGGTTCCGCAGCAGTTGATTTATGTTGGTTAGCGATTGGAAGAGTCGATGCTTTCTTTGAGGAAGGTCTAAATTACTGGGATTACGCAGCTGGCTCCCTCATTGCCGAAGAGGCAGGAGCAGTAGTAAGAAATCTAGATGACTTTTTAGGAGAAGAACTCATAGTTGCAATCACCCCAGAAATTGAGACTGATTTTTTACAGGTTCTCGAGGAAATACGCTTCCGGATAACTAAGGATTCCTGAAGATCTTTTCCTTGATCTTGAGTAATCCCCTATCATGTTTCTATGACCATCAAAATCTTAGTAGTTGAAGATGATGAACGGATACGTACTGCTGTTCGTCTTGCGCTTGAGAAAGAAGGTTGGGAAGTTTTTGAAGCAGCCAGCGGAGAAGAAGCGCTGGAAATTTTTAAAAATCAGATTTGCGATATTGTCTTAATCGACATCATGCTTCCAGGAATTGATGGATTTGAAGTTTGTAGAGCACTTCGAAGGATCAGTGATCTCCCTATCGTCATGGTTACCGCTCGCGATGATACACACGATGTTGTTGCAGGACTTGAAGCTGGCGCTGACGATTATCTAACGAAGCCATTTGCGCCTAAGGAACTCAGTGCAAGAATTAGAGCTTTATTGAGGCGGGTACGTGTCCCGACTCCGCATTTAAGCACGCTTGAGTTTGGTGATCTTAAAATTCTTCCAGACCAAGGACAAATTATTGTTAATGATAAGACAATCCATCTCACCCGAACTGAGTTTCAGTTACTTTTGGAACTTGCTTCAGTCCCTGGCCGTGTCTTTAGTAGAGAAGAACTACTAGAAAGAGTTTGGGGTAAAGACTATTTCGGTGATGGCCGACTGGTAGATGTCCACGTTCGGAGACTTCGAAAGAAAATTGAACCCGAAGATGCTAAACCCCGATATGTGATCACTGTCCGTGGCTTCGGTTATAAATTAAAGAACTGATTTAACATATGGAATCCGCAAGGAAGACACTCCGTTTACGGGCCAGACTTACTTTAACCTTTGGGCTAGGAGCCTTACTCTTAACAAGCGCTCTATCAGTTTTAACCTATCTTATGGTCAGAAGTAATCTAATTGAGTCTCGAGAACAAAGCGCATTAAGCGTTGCATCAGTAAATGCTTCTCAGGCAGAAAGGCGGATTTACGAAGGGGCCACTGATAAGGCGGTCCGAGATTTTCTGTCCAATTTACGAGGGGTTCGTTCTGAGTCTACTCCTCTTTTACGTTTAGAAACAGACTGGATTTCAGCCGACCCAGTTGTCTTTGAGGCTCCTGGAAGTCTCAATTCTGATCTCCTCGATACTGTGAGTAGCTCTTCGTCGGCAGGGGCTGAAATGAAGTATAAGATGGAAGATGGAACCCCGGTCCTAGTAATTGGTTTTCCTTTAGCGACCCGAAATGCACTTTATTTTGAAGCAACACCTCTTGATGATATTGAGGACACTCTCAGCTCGTTATCAAATGTCCTTCGTCTTGTTAGCGCTGGTATTTGCCTGTTTGGCATTGCTCTAGGTTCTTGGGCTTCACGCCGTGTTCTATTGCCAGTGGAAAAAGTTGGGCAAACCGCACGAGCAATAGCCGTCGGTGACCTAGCGGCGAGACTTGACGTAGGTGATGACCCAGATTTAGCGACGCTAGCAACTTCTTTCAATCAAATGGCGACTAATCTTGAGGAAAGAATTGAAGCTGATGCGAAGTTCGCCAGCAATGTGTCTCACGAGTTGCGGTCCCCTTTGACGACTATTTTGGCTTCAATCGAAATACTGAACTCAGATAAGCATGCTCTTGAAGAATCTTCACAACTAGCTCTTGATCTGCTTAATGAAGACTTAGAACGCTTTCATCAGCTTGTTGAAGATTTACTTGAAATTTCCAGATACGACGTTAGCGCTAATGCTCTAACACTGGAACGTTTTTTAATAGTTGAGTTTCTGGAGCGTGTTATTGAACAGAATTCTTCTACGGAAACACAATTTGAATTCCCTAGTGAACTTTCTGACACCATCGTTGAAGCTGATAAAAGACGTTTAGCCAGAGTGATTAGCAATCTTTTGGAAAATGCTGAATTCTATGCTGGAGGAGCGACCTGCATCGAAGTTATTCAGATCAATGATGGGGTATCAATCGCTGTTTTTGATAATGGCCCCGGAATAGCGTTAAATGAGCGTTCATCAATATTTGAGAGGTTTGCTAGAGGGTCTGAAGGGGGAAGACGTGGTTCGGGGACAGGGACAGGTTTAGGGTTATCTCTTGTCGCTGAACATGTAAAACTTCATGGTGGTTCTGTAGCTGTTTCAGAAAATCTTAAAGACGGAGTTGGCTCTAAATTCACTGTCCTCCTCCCTGGAGTTGTCAGATGAGAAAAGTATGCTTCTATCTGATCTTTGCCTCTCTAGCATTTTCTGCTTGTGGAATCCCTGAAGATACTCAGCCAAACATCGTGGATTCCCCCATCGGTGTACGAACTGAAGCTTCATCTGAGTTACTTACAAGTGATGATGTCCGAGAAGAAATAATTTATCTGTTTGATGAGAAGAATCTTCTGGTACCAGTCTTCCGAGAAATTCCTTCAGTTGATCTTCGTGTCACAGACTTAATAAATGAGCTTGTCGCTGATCTTTCAGAAACTGAGCGGGATACTTCTTTAAGTACAGCAGTTCCGGCCGGTCTATCACTAGCTGGGGTAACCCAAGAAGAAGATGTTGCAACAATAAACTTTAATGCTGGGGGTCTGGAAGTAATTGAGGGTGATGAGCTAGCTAAGGCTCTTGCACAAATCGTATTTACTCTAACTGAAACAGGAACGCTGGATGCGATCATAATTTCTATTGACGGTGATATTAAGACTTGGCCAACACCTAATGGGGGCGATCAGCAGTTCCTAAGACGGATACAATTTATGAGCTACGCTCCGGAGGTAGATGTTGGAATCACGCAATAATCTAGATAAACACTTATCTCTTCATTTTCTAGGAGCGCTTAGACAATGGATGTGATACTTGCAATTGATGCCGGGACAACTGGGGTTCGCTCTTTGCTTATTGATAAAGGCGGTAAAGTTGTTGATAGTTCTTATGAAGAATTCACTCAATACTTTCCTAGTATTGGATGGGTAGAACATGATCCGACAGAGATTTGGGAATCAGTGCAATCAACGATTTCTGATGTTCTTAAAAGAAATAATAGCAACCCAGTCGCTATTGGTATTACCAATCAGCGCGAGACAGTCGTAGCTTGGGATAAGAACACTTCTAAACCTCTTTATAAGGCACTAGTTTGGCAAGATAGACGGACTTCAGACCGATGTGTAGAACTTAGCGACTCGGGCCTGCTTCCTCTTGTCCGCGAATCAACTGGCTTAGTACTTGACCCCTATTTCTCAGCGACAAAAATTGAATGGCTAATTAACGAAGGTGGAATCAGCACAGAAGACCATGTAGCGTTTGGAACAATTGACAGTTGGATTCTCTGGAATCTTACTAATGGTTCTGTTTTCGCGACTGATCCGACTAATGCTTCAAGAACCATGCTTTTTAACATTCATGAAATGCAGTGGGATAGCGAGCTTCTGAAAATTTTCGGTATTGAAGAGCACAATTTAGCTGAAGTCCTGCCTTCAAGTGGATATTTCGGTTCTACTTCGGAAACGGCTGCTTGTGGTGCTGGGATTCCCATTACAGGCATCGCTGGCGATCAGCAAGCATCACTATTTGGTCAGGCAGCTTTTTCAATAGGTGATGCTAAAAATACGTATGGAACAGGTTCTTTCATTCTCATGAATGTAGGTAACGACTGCCCTAAACCTGTTGATGGAATACTTTCTACTATTGCTTGGACGATAGATAGCAATGGAAGTACCTCCACAACGTATGCGCTAGAAGGCTCAATCTTTGCTACTGGTGCTGCGGTTCAGTGGCTTCGAGATGGATTAGGAATCATCAATGAGGCATCTGAACTTGAAAGTCTTGCTCTTGAATGTGAAACAACTGGTGATGTTTATTTTGTTCCTGCCTTTACAGGGCTTGGCAGTCCTTGGTGGGACCCCTATGCAAGGGGGACACTTATTGGTTTAACTCGGGGCACAGCTCAGCCTGAGATCGCTCGCGCAGCTATTGAATCAATGGTTTTTCAAACACGCGACGTCATTGACACTATGCGCTCTGGTTCGGGGAGGGAGCTTAAGAGCCTCCGTGTAGATGGTGGGGCTTCTGTAATGAACTTGTTGCTAGAGTTACAAGCGGATCAATTGCAAGTTCCTGTTTCTCGCCCCTTAGTTCACGAAATGACTGCTCTTGGTGTCGCCCACCTCGCTGGGCTTTCACATGGATTTTGGGACTCTCTGGATGAGGTTTCAAACCTGTGGGAACTTGATTACAAAGCAGGTCCCTCGGAAACAACTTCAGAAGCGATTAACAGTTACCAAAAATGGGGAAAAGCAGTTCAACGAAGTCGGAATTGGGCGAGGACGGAAGAATAATCTAAAGCTTAGTGAGTGTATTTTTTATTTGCCGTATTGCTTGACTGGTACGTTGTTCATTCTCTATTAGAGCAAACCTGACGTAGCCTTCCCCCCCCGGCCCAAAACCAATCCCAGGTGAAGTTGCTACTTTTGCCTCCTGTACAAGCCATGAAGCAAATTCTATTGATCCCATTTCACTATAAACATCAGGGATTTTTGCCCACGCAAACATTGTGCCTTGCGGAGGGTCGATCTCCCACCCGATTCGATTCAGCCCTTCACAAAGGCTGTCTCTTCTGCTTTCATAAATATTTTTAACTAACTTTGGATGATCTGATGCTTCGTTCATGGTCACAGTCGCAGCTATTTGTATTGGCTGAAATGTTCCATAGTCTAGGTACGATTTCAACTTAGCTAACGCTGCGACTACTTCACTATTACCTAACATGAAGGCAACTCGCCACCCCGCCATAGAAAATGATTTAGTCATTGAATAGAGTTCTACGGCCACATCTTTTCCTCCATCAGCCTGAAGGATAGAAGGAGGTTGGTAGTCATCGAAGCCAAGATCTGCGTATGCAAAATCGTGCACAAGTAAGACATCTTTTTCTTTTGCGAAATCTACCACCTGTTGCATAAAGTCAAGGTCAACGCATGTTGTAGTCGGATTGTGCGGGAAGGAAAGAAGTATCACTTTTGGCCTTGGCCAACTATATTCCCATCTTTCTTGCATTGCCCCAAAAAAATCTGATCCAGTTGATAGGGGTATTTCCCGAACCTCAGCTCCAGCGAATAAAGGAGCATATAGGTGGATCGGGTATGAAGGAGAAGGAACGAGAACTGCATCCCCAGCTTGAACTACTGCCCACATAAGGTGCGAGAGTCCTTCTTTCGCCCCGATTGTATTGATGGCTTCAGTTTCAGGATTTAACGTTACTCCAAACTTATTTTCATATAGGTCACAGATTGCTTCTCGTAATTTCGGAAGCCCTCGGCTTAGAGAATAGCGATGATTACGCGGGTTCTGAGCAGCTTCACAAAGTTTTTCAACTGCTATATCTGGCGAAGGTAAATCTGGGTTCCCAAATCCAAAATCAATAATGTCATCGCCGTTACGTCGTCCTTGTATTTTAAGGTCATTGATGATTGTAAAGACGTACGGTGGAAGGTTATTGATGCGACGAAACTCCATCTGCACAGGGTAACCGCTTTCTCGCTATGGGACATGTACCTTTTGCGATCTCATAGGTAAGCACTAGAGAATTTGATTAGCAAATATAGCTGCGCCTATAGATCCAGCCTTATTTCCGAAACGCGCTAACAGTATTTCTACATTCGCGGAATCTGATTCGGAAGCTGCTATTTCGGCATAACTTTTCTTAATAGGTTGCAGCAGAGGTTCTCCTATTGCAGTTATAGCTCCTCCTAGGATAATTACTTCTGGATCTAGGGCTTTTGTTAAATTTCCAAGCCCAATCGCAACTTGTTCGCTGTATGCCTTAATGACGCGGATAGCTTCTGGATGATTTTCCTGTGCGGCAATGCCTATTTGTTCACTTGTTATCAATGTATTTTGAAAATCTGTATTCGTTTTCATTTTTGTAATTGTTTTTTCATTTAGCATTTCATTGGCAATTCTTCCCAGCGCTGACCCTGAAGCATATTGTTCCCAGCATCCCCGTTTCCCGCATGGACATGGAAGCCCTTCTTTCTCAATGACCATATGTCCAATCTCTCCTGCATAACCTGATGCTCCTTTTTGTAATTCCCCATTAAGGAGTATTCCTGCTCCTATGCCTGTTCCAAATGAAACGACAATCGCATTGTTCCTGCCTTGCGCTGCACCTAGTTTGGCTTCCGCCCAGGCAGCACAATTAGCATCATTTTCAACGACCACTGGTATCTGCATTTTCTCTTCAACATCTGTTCGTAAAGGAAAATTCTCTATGGCTTGTATATTTGGTGAGGTTTTTACGACCCCATTTGAATCAACAAGTCCTGCGCAACCGATACCGATGTTTCTTATTTTTTTGTTAGTCGTTGTTTCTATCTGCATTGAGATTTCAACTATCGAATCTACGATTGATTTGAGGTCACCAAAATGTCTTCTCTGGTGCAGTTCAGTTAGTTCCCCATCATTGCCTAGAGCTAAACCACGGATATTGGTTCCCCCTATGTCGAAGCCAGCGGAGAGAGGATCCGATTTTTTAGGAGGCGAAAACTGTTTCAACTCTTGAACTAAGATCTTCAAGTGCAGCACGCACGATTCTTGACTCTGCTCGACGTTTGACAAATCCTGGGATAAGTATCGCTAAGTCCGCTGCCAGGTGGTATGCCACTTCTGTCTTAGCCCCTCCATCTATGGGGGCGAACTCATATTCACCTTCTATCTTTCGAGTGATGTCGCCCTCTGTCTGCCTCCAAGCCAGACGAAGTGGGTTGCTTCCGTAATAGTAACGAAGGGTATAAGTGGTACTTCTACCCATTGCTGCTGCTCGGAATGTAACATCCCCGCCGCGCCCCAGTTCATCGCGTTCAATAATGGTTGCTGATTTAACGTCGGAAACCCACTCCGGATAGCGTTCAAAGTCAGTAACTACATCAAAGCATTGTTGAGGGTTCGCATTTATTATTCTTCTTTGTGTTGCGTGATCGCTCATTGGCATCACCTTTGTCTATGAATTTCTTTACTTTTTATTAAATGTGCCATTGAGAATAGCCCACATATTGAGATTACCAAGCGCGAAGAGAGATGCGAGGATACCGAAAGCGAAGTTTGTGCTTGATTGTGTCGCTGCAAAGAAAATGCTAATGACAACTTGGATTATTAATGACCCGTACAGTCCGGCCTTTTCTTTTCTTCCAGTATGTTTCGGTAGGAGGATCAAGTCACTTGTAGTGATAATTTCATATCTGCTTCGGGTAAGTGAAATTCCAAATGCCCTTAATGCTGTCATAAGACCGATTGAGAATAAGCTCAAAGATACAATTACGTAGAGAGTTTCTAGTTGGGAAATGAAAATTGCTAAGAGCCCGACAGTTGCTAGCAGGGACGTCCCTGCTACAGAAATAACAGGATAACTATAGGAGGTTTTATCAGTGTTTCTGCCCACTTAATTTTCCTTTAATCCGTTGATGGTCTTAACTAATGCTTGATGAAATTTCTGAGCGAGGATTGCATACGAGAACTGGCTGGTTGCTCTATCTCTAGAGGTTCTCCCCATAGCAGCGCTTTGCTCTCGGTTATCTAAAATTGATTCAATTTTTTCTATAATTTCTTGAATATTCTTTGGATTTTGTACGATTTTTCCTGTTCCATCTTCGGAAACTGCCTCAGAAGCTCCGCCACTTTGTCCTGCAATTTGTGGAACTCCTGTAGCTGCTGCTTCTAGGAAGACGATACCGAATCCTTCTTGTTCTAATCCTCCCCATCGGACTCTACAGAGCATGGAAAAGATGTCTGCCATTCCATAGAGTGATGGGACCGCCTGATCAGGGACATGGGCGAGGAATTGAACTGGTGCGTTTGTTTCCTTAGCAATTTTTTCTAATCTTGCTTTATCTCTTCCTGTCCCAGCTATAAGTAATTTAAGGTTTGGCCGTTTCTCCTTCAGCATGGAGCAGGCTCGTATCAAAACATCCATTCCTTTTCTGGGGACCAGACGACTAAGGGTAAGCACCACTTCGTCTTCTTCTTTGAGATTATAAATTTTTCGAATTTCATTTCTTTCTTTATACGAAAGTGGTTTGAATCGTTCAATGTCAACACCTGGAGGGACGATTGAAACTGGAAGCTCACATCCTGCTGCACGTTCAGCTTCGAGAGTTGAATACTCCCCTGCTGTAATAACCAATTCTGACCCACGCAAAACCTTCTTCAGAAATTCCTTTAGGATAGGTATTCTTCCAGGTATTGTTACCTCTGCACCATGGAGTATCACTCCATACGGTGACCCGATCCTTGGACCTAATATGCCAACAGGTACAGCAGGGTCAAACATCACTAGATCAATCTGGTATTTTGACACTAGGGCTTGAATTTCTTTAGCTAAGTTGGGTGTTGGAAGGAGAACTTTCTGTTTTGTTCGAATAATCCTGTGGGTTTGTTTTGAGTCAAATTGTTCAGAATCTTCATACGGTGTACACAACACTGTCACTTCGTCTTGAGGAAGCCTCCGGTATATTTCCCATAAGTATGATTGAATTCCCCCTATTTTGGGTGGATAATCATTTGTTACGAGTAGGTGTTTCATAGTGTTAATCCGACCAGACTAATTTATTTTCCTTAGTTCCATCATCATGATTTGATTGTTCCTCATGTGAAAGTTCCCTTTGAACCGAAGGGGATGGATCATTTTCTAATGCGGTAAGGAATCTTTTGAGACCTAATTTCTTTGCTGCCCAAACGGTGTGGGCGCGAAGCATTTCATCGTCGTCGGCTAACCATCTCTTAATCAGTTTAACTGTTCTTGGAGTTGGAGGAGTTTTGCTATTCCCAAGTACAACTAATGCATTTCTTCTCAGGTATCTTGGGTCCCGCTTGGGTATATACCATTGGCCGTATTTTGATAGCAGATGTTCGTTATTACTCTCAAGAATTTCATATATTGAAACAAAGCTCTTATCAGAGGCTTCTTTGTTTGCTTGCTGCAATCTCTCTTCAAATCTATTTGTCGGACATATTTCTTGACAGTCATCGCATCCGTAAATTCTATCCCCTAATGCAGATCTGAATTCTATAGGAAAATCTCCTTCTGCTTGAACTAACCATGCCAAGCACTTATTTGCATCCAATACACCTGGAGAGATAATTGCTTGTGTTGGGCAAGAAGTAATGCATTTCGTGCATGTTCCACAGCCATCGTCTACCGGTTCGTTAGGTTCGTAGGCAGCATTTGTGAGAATGGACCCAAGGACAAACCAGCTACCTCGTTTCGGAATAAGGATATTTGCATTTTTCCCGTACCAACCGATACCGGCACGATATGCTGCTTCTCTGTCTACTAATGCATTATCGTCAACTAGAACGCTTGCTTTGAATCCAGCTTTGATTAGTTCGTTAGCCATAGCCTCTAGCCCTACCCGAAGCATCTGGTAATGATCTTGTTGTGCGTAGAGGGCCACTCTCCCCATAGGTTCTGAAGATTTAGCTGATTCTGGCGGAGGTTGCCAATAGGACTTCGCCCCGACAATCAATGACTGCCCTTCTGGCATTGTTTTTTTGGGGTTTGCGGATCTCTTTGGATTTCTATAGGTGAATGACATTCCTGCATGAAGGTTCTGCGACTTTCTATGTTGGAGGTCTTTTAAGGTTGATTCAAATATCTCTGCTTTTGCTATACCAATAGAATCAAGACCATTACGCAATCCGATACCTTGGATTTCTTTTAGAGATGGAGGAGATGACACCTCTTAATAGTCGCAGATGTTCAAGCTATATGGAACTACTGCAAGTTATTTAACGAGATTTTTGAATAGTTATAACGGGGTTTCGAAGTTCAGGAAGCAAACCGGCTTTCGTCATTGATTTCATTGAACGCCATTCGTCTAAGCTAATTACGACTGCAGCACGAGGGTCTCGGTCACAAATAAAAGTAACTAAACAATCTTCGCAGGCTGTTGTTTCTAAAAGCGGGCATGATTCACAGTCAACTGATAAATAATTTTCTCTCATAAGAATAAATATAAATTAGGGGTATGACAATACAAAGACGTTTATTGCTACCGAAGGTTGTTAACTTTAATTTTCGTATTTATTGTCGCATCTCTACAACATCAACTCCACTTTCACACCATCGACATGCAACAGATTCAATTGATTCTTCGAGCACCTTTTGGTCCTCAACATTTAATTTTCCAGCGGTAGTAAAATGATGAAATTCAGTTGTTCTTTGGAAACGTACAACATCAAAGCGTGTTAGGTTGCCACACGCGTTACATCTGTAGCGAATCGTTTCGTTCATTTCTCACCTAACGATCTTGTAAAAGCAACTAGTTCTGTTAGGCACTTTTTTGCTGCGCCTGAAGCTATTGAGGCGCGAGACCGTTCTATGCCGTCAACAAGATTTTCAGCTATCCCAGCCACAACTAGTCCGGCTGCTGCGTTTAAAAGAATTATGTCACTTTTGGGACCTATTTCTCCATCTAGAACTTCATGAGTTATTTTTGCATTCGCTAATGGGCTTCCACCAAAGAGTTCCTCTGGTTCCACTTTTTTAATACCAGCCTCCTCTGGTGAAAATTCTGAAGAAGCAATTTCGTTGGGGGTTACTGTGTGGATGATGTTCGGACCGGTTGTAGAAAATTCATCTAGGCCTCTATCACCTGTGACTACTATAGCGAATTGAGTTCCAGTGTTCTGGAGGACCTGCGCCATTTGTTTTCCTCGATCAATTGATGGGACTCCAACTACTTGCCTTACAAGGAAACCAGGATGAGATAAGGGCCCAAGTATATTAAAAACTGTTGGGACTCCTAACTGCGCTCTGACAGTCCCTGCGAAGCGCATTGCGGGATGGAAAACTCTTGCGAAAGCGAATCCGAGTCCGATTTCATTAACACACTTTTCTACTTGATCTGCCCCTAAGTCAGTTGTGACTGATAATTCATCTAACAAGTCAAAAGAACCAGAAGTTGATGAGGCTTTGCGGTTACCGTGCTTACATACTTTAGCTCCTGCGCCAGCTGCAACAAAGGAAGCCATCGTTGAGACATTCAATGCAGCTTTTCGTCCCATTTCTGACCCACCCGCTCCGACAAGATCAATAGTTTCTGGTGGGCAATTGATTCGGATACAGGAGGATCGCATTGCGCGAACGAATCCCGTAATTTCATTAATTGTTTCACCTTTTTTATTAAGTGCTAGGAGTAAGTCTGCCAGTTCCGCATCAACTACTTCTCCTTTTAGCACTGAAATTAGAATTGCTTCAGCAGTATTTTCATCTAGATCACGCCCAGCCAAAATTTCAGCAGTCAAGCTAGATAGATTCTTGAAAGCTTTTTCAGTCATTTAGTAAGTATGTCGTTGTCGTGTTAGAAGTCCAATCAAGTTGACTTCCTAACGGTTGACATAGCGGTCTATTCTGAAACTAGTCAGCTACTTTTTTTAAAGTGTTTCTGTCTGTGTGGTGAAGTAAGTCATCTTGAATAGCCATTTTAAGGACTGAATCTGATTCATAAGTCCATTCATCGTCACCGATTGTGATGCTAAGCGTATATTCAACCGTTGAAGCATTTCCGGATAGATATTTGTTCTCTAGAATCCCATAGTTCGTGGAACCTAGTTCAGCAGCCATATTGAACGAAGTAGCTTCAGGTTCGCAAGTGCCGCCTGCTATAACAACTGTTCCTCTAGGCACCATGAAGCATCGCATGATCTGCTTTTCCGCAGGGTCATATAGCCAATATCCAACTTCAGTGTGGAATGGGTCTTGGTCCAATTCGGTTGAACGCCATGCCGCCATTCGATAGTCAAGCCCGTAAAGATGCTGGTTTCCATTATCTACTGGTCCAAATGTTGAAAAACTGACTCTTTCAAAGTAATTAGTGTCGCCAGTTTCTTCCTCTTCATTGTGGTAGGAGAAATCAACTCCTCCATGCCCTTCCCATGTTCCTACTAATGCTAGTAATGGGCCAAAATTAGCGACGGTTAGGTCTTCTGGTGCAGTCATAAGATATTCTCCTAATCTTAAATTGGTCTGTGCAAAAACAATCTATGTATGAAATTAGCACTTCTGCAGGCTTGGTATAACTTTGAACGGAATTTCTTTTCATTTTTTGGTAAAAAGAATGATTTGGTCACCTTTTTCTTAAGAGGTTGTTCTTTTGCAAAAATATCGTCAGACTTAAGGATGGTGAGTTGGCCGGTTGGTCGCAGCATAACTTGTTATGTTGAGGAAGGTCGGGGCTCCTATGAACAGAGTGCTGGCGAGAGTCAGGATGGAGCGATCTATCGATAAGGGCAGCAGAAAGTAAACCGCCGATGGCCATGTATTTGGTACAGGTAAGGGTGAAACGGTGTGGTAAGAGCACACCAGCATTTAGAGCGATCTAGGTGGCTAGGTAACCTCCACTAGGAGCAAGGCCAAGTGTGGAACATGGGTTGTTCATCCCAGTCGTTAGAAATGGCGACAGTTCCCAGGTGGGCCGCATAGATGGATGACCATCAAGGGATTGGTTGGAAACGATTACCCAAACAGAACCCCGCCTATAGGCCAACTCACCTAATTCTCAAGCGCTGAATACTTGTGAACAGTTTTCTTTTAGTGTGAATGTTCTATCAGGAAGGAGTGAATAGTTTCATTCGTCCTATCAAGGATCTCTGAGTTTTTCCATTTCTCTACAAGTGTGACATTGGGCGCAAGATGTGCGATTTCTCTTGAGATACCCTGTGGGTGATAGAGGTCATCTCCCATGAAGAGCAGTATCGGTGTCTGAAATTGTGCGACATCTTCTTTAGAAGCCGTAAGTAAGAAATCGCCGCTCCACATGTTGTCTCTCAATTGGGCAATAGCTTCGGTTTCCACGGTTTCGTTGTCCTTTTTAAGATCTTCAGCCCAGTTGTCGTACATGTCATAAAGTGCTTGTCGATTATCTTCTATTCCGACAGGTTGGAGTATGACAGCTGAGAGAAAACGTTCAGGTGCGGCCTTTAACAAACCGGCAATGAACGGCCCTCCGATACACATTCCGAGCAGATGGCATTTATCAATCTGCAGATAGTCCAGAAGAGCAATCTGGTCATTGATGTATGTCTGCCAATTATCTTTAGTTGTGATCGGAGCTTCTGATTGTCCTGCGTTACGTTGATCCATCCCAATTAGTTCAAATTTTTCTATGAGTGATTCTCGAGGATTCCAAGGCATATTTGACCAAAGGGCATTAGCGGAGCGCATTCCTCCTGGTGCAAGGAGGAAGACAGCGGGTCCTTCTCCTTCCCGTTCGTAGTAGATCTTTGCATTATCGTTTTCGAAGAAAGACACGAGTACCTCCCTTGTAAAGCTATTTGGAGCTTTATAGCTAGGTCAATTTTTGGATAATAAATAGATGGATATCAGACCTAAAGCTGATGCTCCTAACATTGCCCCTTCGTAAGATTTTTCAATCACGGGGATCCAGATAATAGGCCCTAACCCTACTCCTAGGAAACGAAATGAAAGAACAAAAGAGAGGGTTCCGCCTCGGTTATCTGGGATTTCTGTTGCCCCCAATGCTTGAAGAACAACAGACATGTAACCAACCATTCCTCCTGCTAGAAACCAAAGTAATCCTAATGTTAAAGGATTAGAAGCGGAGAAAAGAAGAGCTGAGAATATTGTTAGAGCCGTCGCAGCTATTATTGAGGACTTCCGGTATCCAAATTTATCAATACTTTTCCCCCAAGTAGGTCCCAAAATAAAGCTAGCTACAGCTCCTCCAACAAGAATTACCCCTGCTTTGGATCCTGATACATTGTAAATATCTCTAGCTGCGACAGCGACAAGGACGCTCATTCCCATAGGCCCAGTTGCTGCTGCTAAGGTAGCGAAACCGATTCTTAAGATACGTCCCTGGAATAGCGGCTTCATAGGCGGAAGGTCTGCGTTCTTTCTTGGTTCTCCAATTGGTGGGAAGAGCGAGAGGGTGAAAGAAACTATGACTGTCCCCCAGAAGGCAGCTCGCCATGTCGTATCGGCGGCTACACCTCCAACAATTGGAGCCATAACTAATCCCAGAGCTTGGAAACTTGAATAAATTCCTACTTTTCTTACAAATTTCTCTTGGGGAACAGTTTCAGCTAGCCCAGCGAGCAAAAGTGGAGTTATAAAGGCGTTCGCGACTCCTTGAAGACTTCGAGCAGCCAAAAAAACTGTGAGATTTGGTGCTATTGCACAACCAATTGAGGCAAGTGTGTATAGGAGATATGTTCCTCGAACAGTTCTTCTTCTCCCCCATCGTTCTCCGAGGGTCCCCGATACAAGCAAAAGGAGCGCGAATGGAAGCAGGTAGGCGGTGAAACCCCAACCGATCGCTTGAGAGGATGCGTTAAAACTCTGTCGTAATTCTGGGAACATGGGAAGGATCACTGATGCCCCGAATGGTCCCATGAATCCACCAATGTATAGGGGAAGTTGGAACGCTTTGTTTTTCACAGAATGAACTTAGTCGTTTTTAGTCTTAGCTGTTAGCTGAAGTACATATATCAACAACTAGTCGGGGCGGGTTTGGAATTGAGAGCACGCGAAACCCTACTTGCTCTTCCGCAGCGATAACCCAATGGATCATCCCTTCGAACTCTCCATCAGATACAACTTCTTTCATATTGGATGTCCGTGATGAACTCACAGATTTTGGGAGGTTTCCAATCGTTGATGGATCTTCGCGATCCCAAGCGTAACCCAAGACATAAATCTCTAGGTAGGCAGAACCTTGATCGGTGAACATAGGTGAGCCTTCGCCCATTGATCTCGGTATTTCAGTTGCCCAATCTACCGTGTAACTGTCAGGGGTTCCATCTGGTTCATCAGGCTCTTCCCTAAACTCCATAACGAATCTGTCATAGTCTGGATGCGCGCCTACTCTGACCTCTTTGAGTAAGTAGTTCCCATATATCCTATTTTCAAAACCATCTTCACCGTCGTTGCCCCAATGAGAACTTATTTCTTCCTCGATTAACGAGCAGCTAAGTTCTGGTTCTGAGCCATCGTTCTTTTGTTCAGATTCAGTTTCTCCTGGAGTGGGAGCGACATAGGTAGGTGGCGTAGGTTCCTCTTCAACCGTAGGTTGAGGGATTTCTTTTTCGTCCGGGATTGCTTCTTCGTTGATTGACTGCTCACTTGCTTCAAATGTCATGTCATTCGTGCTACAGGCGATAGCTAGCGTCACCGTTGACAGGAGACAAATCAGGAATCGTAGAGTGGGTTGCCTTTGGTTCATAGCTTTGCTCCAATAGGGGGAAGGAACAGATGTACAAAATAGATTAGACGATCATTGACAATTAGGTGCGTCAATTGCTCCTGTTTGGTTCTACTGTCTTTATAACGGATTCGTTATATTAAATTTAGTCAATATTGGAGTTCTAGCTTTTACGTGTATTTGACTAAATGAAGCTGTATCTAAGCGTGTTCTCCATCCGATATCATCACTTGCTCCAAGCGCCCAAGCGATGCTTGCTTTAATCGGAGAAACGTGAGTGACGATAAGCACATGTTCGTCGTCATTAGTTACCAAAGTCTCTAGAGATGAGCGCACCCTTAGTCCTAAGCTTTTTAATGATTCGCCTTTGGGGGGTTTGAAGTTAGGGTTGTTTTTCCATTCCTCCCAGATTTCTTTTGGTATAGAAGCAACTGGTTTTCCATCCCATTCTCCATAGTCAAGCTCAATCCATGCGTCAGAGATTTCGATTTCTTTGTTAAATGCATCGGCAGTCTGGATTGCTCTTTTAAGTGGGCTTGAGATTATCCTATCTACTTCCCCAATTGCTTCTGCGGCTTTTTCTGCTTGTGCGAAACCAATTCTATTAAGAGAGTTATCTATATGTCCTTGCAGTAATCCCGTTGCATTAAAATCTGTTTGCCCGTGACGAAGTAATGTGATCATTCCCATGTCAATTACTTCCTTGTTTCCATTGCACTACGTTGTATATGGCCTTTGAGAAGAAATAGCTTCCTATTTTCTATTTCGGTAAGTTTATATTTTCTAATGCAATAGATGATTGCCATTGCGCCGACTAATTCCATTAGGACAAGCGCTGTAGGTGATTCCCAGGTAGGAAGTTCTGATTTTTTTAGTGTTGTTCCTGAGACTGGCCACCAGAAAAGGCTGGTTTTGGTCCAAGCCCGATCCAAAAATAGGTAAAGGAACATTCCAATTGGAAGCCCTAACCATCTTCGCTGACGTAAACGTTGCCCCATAAAGATAGTCATCACGATAGCCATGACTGCGACTGGTGCTGCTAAGGAATGCAATACCCAAGGACCGTCAAGAATCATTTCAATAGTAGGGATTATTGATCCAGCGATAATAAGCCGGTAGTCAATGACTGGGCTAGCAAACACTGATGCGACGATAACGAAAGCTAAGCCTATGAACCACAGAAACATGAGTTAGCGTACGAGGATACAACCGCATTCTTCGCAGTTGATAAGAGTGTCATTTGGAAGTTTTTTGATTCGGTCTACTTCTACAGCTGGCAGGTCAAGATGGCATCCTCTGCACGTACTTCCAGATAGGAGCGCAATTCCCACACTGCCGGGTTGTTTACGGATATTGCCATATATTTCTAAGAGTTTTTCTTGAACATCTTTTGTTAGCTCATCACGTTCTTCTTCTGATTGAGTGATTAATGTCTGTAATTTTTGCTCTGATTGCATCAAAGATTTCTGCAATTCTACGATAGTTCCTTCTAAGCCAGCTTTCGTATTTTCAAGTTCTTTGATTCGTTCAATGATCGGTTCGTTTAGCTCCATGACTTCTATGATTTGGTCTTCAACGAGAATTTGTCGCTCTTTAAGGCCTTCAATGTCTGCTTCTAATGCCTGTAGCTCTTTGATCGCTTTGATTTCGCCACCATATAGTTTCTTCTGTTGTCTTTGCACTCGGTCTTCTAGGATAGCTACTTCATCTTCTAATCTTTTCTGAACTCGTTCGTTCTCGTGAAGTTCCGATTGGACTGTTCCGATTTGGTTTTGAAGTTCTGACTTCTCTTCTTGTTTGGTTTCAATTTCCTCTCGCTCGGGCAGTCGTTTGATCTGGTGATGCAATGCAAGTATCTGATTGTCTTTTTCTTGTACTAAGAGGAGCGAGTCTAGTGCGTCTGGTGTTGCCGAAGTCATTGTTGGAATCTTACAGACCTTCTCAAGAGTTGTCCTCATTGTTCTTTACTTCCATAAGATTCTTATTCGTTGCCTTCGTCCTGATTCTCTTCGCTTTCATTTTCTTCTGTTGATTCTTCTTCACCTTGATTCTCATCTTCTAGATCTCCTTCGGCTGGGTCCTCTTCCTCTTCTTCTTCAGGTGGGTCACCACAGTAGACAGTTACTCGTACTGCATCAATATTGAGGTAGTCATATTCGTATTCGCATTCAATGAATTCCTCTGGGAGTTCATCTTCGCAGGCATCTATCTCTTCATCGCCGTAATAATCTAAAGCTATTTGATCAGGGCATGGATTAGTACCAGCTTCAGGGTCGTCGGCTGTTCGAAGGTACTCTCCTTCCTGACTAAATGACCTGCAATAAGGGAATGCTCGTGTTGGCAGTTCAGCGTGGTATTTTGAGTTAAAAGCACCCCATACCTCTGCGGGGAACGAACCTCCTGTGACATTTCCGTACGGGTATATCCCTCTCATAGCAATTTTCTCATCTGGGTTTCCCATCCATACAGCTGTTGCGAGATACGGTGTGTATCCAACGAACCAAGCGTCTTCAAAATTTTCGGTAGTGCCGGTTTTTCCAGCTGCCGGTTGAGCTCCCATAGGCCAGCCAGCCCGCACTCCTGTTCCTCCTCTCACATTTTCCCATAATATTTCGGTTGCCCAACACGAAACTGTTTCGGTAATGACCCGTTCAGGCAGATATCGGTCGTCATCTTCATGTTCATAGATTGACACCCACTCTTCATCAACAAGCCTTTCAATTCGTTCAATGAAATAGGGTTCTCTCCGAAGTCCACCTGTAGCGAGTGTTGCGTATGAGTTCGCCATCTCCATGGGACTGACTTCTTCAACCCCTAGTGGCAATGAAATAACTGGTAGCATTTCAGATTTGATACCAAGGGCTTTTGCTGTATCAATAACATTATTCAAACCTGTGAGTTGTCCTAATTTCAAAAAGCCACAGTTTGATGATGCCAGCAAAAGGTCTCTGACTTCAGCTATTTCACCGTCATCATTAGCAAAATTGTTCGCTTCGTAGACGCCATCGGGTTCTGTTTCTTCGGGGAATTCACATGGGCCTTCACCATTGACCTTATCGTCAGTTTGGATACCCCTTTGCAGAGCGGCGACTAGCACAATCGTTTTGAAAGATGAGCCGGGTTGTCTTCGTCCCTGTGTAGCGAGGTTGAACTGGCTTTCACTATCAAAGCTTTCACCACCGATCATGGCGCGAACCGCACCTGAGTCTGGGTCAAGTGAAGCGATAGAGACTGTAAAGAATGGGTCAACACCCCATTTGTCTCTTAGTACTTCATCTCTAGCATCTAATGCCATTTGCTGTGTGGCTGGGTCGAAGGTTGTATATACGCGAATGCCACCGTTTATACCGAGTAGGTCTTCCAATCGTGATTCTATTCCGCCACCTAGAAATGTCGGATCTTCAAGCAGGCTGCGTCGTACTTCGGCGACGAAGAAATCGTCGGCGGAAGGGAGAGATGGTTGAAATCTTTGAGTTGGAAGAGGAGCAAGCGCGTATTCCTCTGCTTCTGTTTGTGTGAAATAGCCAAGTTCAGCTAATCGTTCTAATACGATTCGTCTTTGATAGGTAGCGATCTGTGGGTTAACTGTTGGGTCGTTCACGCTGGGATTACTTATTAACGATGCTAAGAGTGCTGCTTCTGGCCACCCAAGACCTTCATCTAATGTCGTTTTGATTTCGTCAGGGGTTTTGTTCGCCAGATCTAAACCAAAATAGACTTCTGCAGCTGCTTTAATTCCATACGCCGTACTACCAAAAAAAACTGTGTTGAGATATATTTCGTAGATTTCATCTTTCGTAAGTTGGTCTTCTAGACGTACCGCCAATGCTGCTTCTTGCATTTTCCTCTCAACTGTTTGTTCTGGAGTGAGAACAAGGTTTTTTATTAGTTGTTGGGTGATGGTTGATCCGCCTTGGCTAATACCACCAGCATCTACGTTTTCTATAAGCGCTCTCGCTGTTGCTTTAAGGTCCACTCCTTGGTGGCCGTAGAAGTTTGCGTCTTCTATGGCCAATATGGCTTCACGGACTTCTACCGGTATGAGATCTAGGAGGATTGGTGAACGGTTTTCGTCAAAGAATGTAGCCATAAGCTCACCATTCTGGTCGTAAATCAATGACCGGGTTCCGGTACTTGCAAGTGCTACCGGTGAATGTGACCATTCGCCTGATGTGGCTACTTCCTTAATTTGCGGCCCTGAAAGTACGGCGACAATGCCAACGACTATACCGGTCAGGGCCAGTACTATTGCTAAACGGAAAAGGACAGTGATTTGTCGCACAACTATTTACGGTAGCGCTGTATGGGTTGTTGGTGATGTCACTATTCGGGTTTAGTATGTTCCGCCGAGTTTCCCATGGTCCCAAGAAATGACTTTTGTTGCCTTCACTGCCACTGCTGTTCTTTTAGCGGACATTGCTTTAGCTACGTCATCAAGCATCTCTTCAGGGATATCGGGGTTGTTTCTAGCCATCACTCCTCGGGCTAAATTATGTACGTCATCTGATTCTGTGTAGAGTTCGGCGATTCCGTTGATTTGTACGCCACGTAATTTTTCATATACTAATCCATCTTCGAGTAGGCAACTTATTCGGTTATCGCGCTCTAAATTTTTTATTTTCTGGGATTTCGTGAATGTCTCAAAAACAATATCTCCGTCAACGATGTCAAACCATAGAGTTGAGAGGTGTGGGGTGCCATCCCTGTTGATAGTAGCGACCTGTAAACTTTTTTGTCGGGAGATGAAATCCTCTATTTCTGCTTCGCTCATTTTTATAAGTTCTCTTCTTTTACCCATGTGACCACGTTACGTTGTCTCTTTGCTGCCGTCTACACCATTGAGTGAAGTCATTAATTTTTCGTATTTCTTTTCGGGTGTACGCTTGTCTTATGCGTACTGATTCCTTTCATGATCTTTTCTGTACTATTGGTGAGGCGATTGAGTCAGGTTTAGATGACCTTGACGATTGGGGGAAATCTGATGGTCACCCGGGACAGTACAAACATGATGTCGTAGCTAATGCTATTGCTGTCCCCATGCTTGAAGGTTCGGGTTTAGGCGTCATAAGCGAGGAATCCGATCCTATTGGCCTTGATCGCCCTTTCATCGCTGTTATAGATCCGATTGATGGTTCCACAAATGCTTCCCTCGGATTGCCTTGGTATGCGCTAAGTATTTGTGTCGTTAACCAAGAAGGCGCTGTTCTTTCCTATGTGCGTAACCTTGCTACGAGTGTTTCATATAGTGCAGAACGTGGAGCGGGAGCAGAACGAGATGGCTTTAAACTTTCTTCTTCTCCTGTTGAAAACGTTGGAGAAGCAATTATTGTTTTCAATGACTTGCCTCCTCATCATCTTGGGTGGAAGCAGTATCGGACAATGGGTTCGGCCGCTTTGGATCTTTGTTGTGTCGCTGATGGGATTTTTGATGGTTTTGTTGATTTCAGTTCTGGATTAGCTATTTGGGATTATGCGGGGGCTGCCCTGATCTGTGAAGAAGCCGGTGCGAACGTCACTACTTCCATGAATGAGGAAATAGGGTTTTCGTCCTTTGGGTCTGATTTTGCTTTCCGGAGAAGAATCATTGCCAGCGGTAGCGCAGCATTACATGACACTTTGCTCAAATTTGGTTCAGTATAGGATTATTAGCGTCGAGTAACTGTTACTGGAAGGTTAGCGTAGCCGTGGACGAAACTTGAGAAGACCCGCTCGGGTTCATCTTGAATTTCTATACGTGTGAAACGCTTTAGGATTTCCTCCCATACTATTCGAAGTTGAAGTTCAGCAATTCGGCTACCCATGCAGAAGTGGATCCCATATCCGAATGAGAGTTGACGGTCGGCATTGTCCCGCTCAATATCAAGAACACTAGCGTTCTCAAAAACATCTTCGTCTTGATTGGCAGAGAGATACCACATGAGTAATTGGTCATATTTTTTGATTTGTTTGCCACCGAGTTCGGTATCGCGCGTGGCGGTTCGGCGCATGTACGCGAGAGGGGTTTGCCATCGGATTACTTCGGGCACAAGATTCTGTATGAGATCTGGATTAGCAATCAGTTTGTCATATTGATCGGGGAATTTATTGAGGCCATAGACGCTACCCGTCATGGTGTTTCGGGTAGTGTCATTTCCACCGACGATTAATAACAGCAGGTTCCCGAGTTGTTGTAATGGTGGGATGTCTTTGGTGGCTTCGCCATTAGCGAGCATTGAGACGAGATCAAATCCCGGGTTCTCTCTTCGTTCCTCAAAGAGTCCTTCGAAATAGTCAACACATTCGAGTAGTTCATCGATTTTCTGTTGTTGTGTTTCAACCACGCCACCAGGTCCGGGGATAGCGAAGAGGATGTCAGACCATCGGGTGAGTTTGCGGCGATCTTCCATTGGGAAATCAAACAATGTTGCCAACATCAAAGTCGTTAGCTCAATTGAGACAGTATCTACCCAATCGAATGTTTCTCCTTCAGGTAGAGAGTCAAGTAGTTCAGTTGTTCGTTCACGGATCATAGGTTCAATGTTGCGGAGATTACTTGGAGCTGAAATGCTTCGAACTGTCTTGCGTTGCGCTGTGTGCTCTGGTGGATCCATTGCAATGAATGTTTGTATACCTGGTTGTTCCATTTCTTCTGAATTGGCGATCTCTTTTAGCCCTAATGTGATGCCTTTCGCTGAGGAGTAGGTTTCCCAGTCCCCGTCAACGGCTCGTACATCGGCGTATTTGGTAATTGACCAGTACCGGCCAGCTGTTTCAATTTCATTAAAATGTACTGGGTCTTCTACTCGTAGACGTGCGAAGTGATCCTGCCAACGATCTTCCCTAAATAAGTGGGGGTTAGCTGGATTGATTTCAGCGATATCTAGGTCGGCTGCCGCTGGGACGCCAGCGCCAATTTCTGACATTTCCATCTCCGGCGTGCGGATTGAAGCATCGAAAAAGTCTGTGGCAGTTGTTTCTGTGGTATCTGTCATAACTATTACTCCTCTTTCTAGTGGGCGCAAAGGGACTCGAACCCCTGACCCCCTCGGTGTAAACGAGGTGCTCTAGCCAACTGAGCTATGCGCCCCAGTCGTTTCAAGCTATCACAGAAACAGAAAAAAGAACTTATTTTCTATTTCGTTGTTTTTCAATTTTGCTCATTAAGCCGGTCCCAGGAATCGCCCCTGCCTCGCTCTCGTAAAGCATGACGTTCAATCTCCTGTTTAGTTATCGTCCTTGGAAATTCTGTTACGAACTCAACAAATCTAGGAACTTTAAAATATGCGAGACGCTCCTCACACCAAGCGATGATATCCGAAGGGTCTAAGTCAGTGTTTTCTTCCAAGTGAATATACGCTTTGATATCTTCTTCTCCGAGATCGCCAGGAACACCAACAATCGCACAGTCCTTAACGCTTTCATGTTCGGTAAGAACTTTCTCTACTTCAAAGGCCGAAACATTCTCTCCTCGCACACGAACCCAATGGGCCTGCCTCCCAACGAAATGTAAATACCCTTCCTTATCTAAATAACCGATATCCCCGCTGTGATACCAAAGGTTTCGCCATGCTTGAATTGTTTCTTTGGGCTTGTTGATGTATTCCAACATGAAACAATTCGCTCCGTTAGGGCGAAGTAATATTTGACCTTGCTCCCCTATCGGGACAGGGCAATCATTCTCATCAACAATAGATATGTCAGCCCATCCATATGTTTTTCCGCAACTGTCTTCTGTCTTGTCATCTAATCGTTCGCTACAGAGTAGAACACCGACTTCGGTCATTGCGTAGACTTCGAGAAGCGGAACTCCGAATCGTTCTTCGAATTCTTTTCTAAATGATGAACGTACTTGTCCGGAAGCGATACCTATCCCGACCCTTACTTTGTGGTCGCGGTCTTGCGCTGATGGTTCACGCGTTAGCAATGCAGAAATCATTGTTCCAATGGGGTCAATGATCGTAGCTTCTGTTTCTCTTGCTATATCCCAGTAGTTGGAAACACTGAACCATTTCGTCATAACTCCTGTAGTCCCGCAATACAGGGGACCCATCACTCCAAATTGCTGCCCTCCGACGTGAAAAAAATGTGAGTTAGCGAAATGGACGTCATCGGGTTGCGATTGGGTAATTTCTTTGTATCGTTCAGCTGCTCCGATGTAGTGCAGGTGTGGTGCGAGAACCCCTTTAGGCATGCTAGTGCTACCACCGGTGTAGATTATGGACATTGGATCGTTCGGGGCTATCTCCACTGATGGAAGAGTGTCTTCGCCGTCATACAGGGTTTCAAATGGAATGAGATTGTTTGATTGCGAACCTCGCCAGAGGATTTCTATGGGTTGGTGAGCAAAATTGGGTTGTGCCTCTTTGTATACGTCTAAAAGGTCATTATCAACAATGACCACCTTTGCGTTAGTGTCGCCGAGACTATAGACGAGTTCATTCGGGGCAAGCGAGACGTTGAGTGAAGCGAAGATCGCTCCGAGTTTGACACACGCATACCAAACTGCTGCATGATCAATTGAGTTATACATGAAGGTTGCTACGACATCTCCCTTTTTTACTCCATATCCGGTGAGTGTGCTGGCAACTCGATTTGATCGCTCGTGTGCATCTTGATAGGTGAGGGTTTCTCCATCACATATCAATAAAGGTTTAGTACCTAATGCAGTGCGGGCAAGAAAAACATCACGCATATTGGTGTGTTCAATCTCAATTCCATTTAGTTCCATCTTCGTCCATTCTTGATTTAATTATTTTATGTTTTCTACCCAGCGTTTTGGATTCCCACCAAACAATGGAAGTGCAACTGGGCCATACTCTTCTGCTGGTAAAGCAACAATTGCAGTTCCTTCTGTGGTGATTTCACTAAATTGGTTTTTCCCTTGAATTCTTAAAGCCACGAAGGGGTGTTCCTCAAACCATTTTTTGGTTACTTCAGCGGTGAAATAGGTTATATGGCCGACAATGTTTGGCTTCAGGACATCAATATCAACTTCCGCCAAATGCCCCTCAACACCCATCCAGTCTGTAAGCATTTCTATGACCCAAGCTATTCGGTGAAGTCCAACGTCATATGCCCCACCCATACCTACATCTTTTCCTTCTTTGGATGAGAAGTGGCCTCGAGCGGCAGAATCTTTCGCTCCGGTTTCTTTATTGATTTCGTAATCATCATGCCGATTTCGGTACCGAACTGCATCTCCATGCGCTCCACCATAATGAAGTGCCCCTTGTGCCCCCGTATACCATTGAAAGATCCTATTCAGCGTTAATATTTGAGAAATAGGTCCGATAACGTCACCAATATTGACACTTTCCCAGATGGGCGTTGCACCGGTCTCAGTTGTTTTATTTTTCAATTCTGGGGTGTACGTGACTTTAGGCAGTTTTTCCCGTTTGAGTGATTTCTTTTTCAATTTCCGTTTTTCCCTGCGGGGTGTCCGGGCGACACGCCCTTCAGCCATGCAGAGCAAACTGCCATCTTTTAGCCGGTATGTAATCTCACCTGTTTGCAAAACCCAGATTCCGAATCTCCGCCCAGTTTTCTCTTCCATTTTTGTAAATACCACTGAGACATCAAACTCATCATTTGCTCGTATAACGTCATACCAGCGCCACCGTGTCCCAGCATAGATCCATTGAACTCCCGGCAATTTAGGAGCGACAATTGTTGCATCTACTGAATAAAGAAAAGACGGAGGTGCAAGAATACTGCCCCACCTAGTTTGTGCAGCGTATTCTGAATCACGCCATAATGGGTTCGGGTCTCCAACGCCATCTGCGAACTGGCGAATAGCGTCTTGGGTTGCTACAGCATTCCACTGCATTCGGTCACGCCTAAGGGGCACGCCGAGAAGTTCACGGGCTTCATTGATCGAAGTTTCGTCAATTACTCCCCAGCGTTCAGGGGTCACTGACACGACTTATCGGAACTTTGGGATAACATCTTCAGCGAATTGAGCGAGAACGCGAGCATTTTGTTCACGTGTGTTATATGGGGGGAAGTGCAGGATTAATGAATCAGCTCCTGTAACTTCTTCCATGTATTTAATCTTCTCAATAACGCTTTCTGGAGAGCCATAGATAATCGTATCTTCACGAAGCTGTTCATAGCTGGCACCATGAAGTTCCTCTTGACTGGAATTAGATACTTTTCCTAGATATCCAGAGGAAGCGGCACCAGTGAATGAATCCACGTGTTTACAAACTGATTCTGAAGCTTCTTCTTTAGCTTGCTCGTCAGTATCAGCAACATAAACCATCCGGCCTATACCAATAGTTCCATGTCCTGGATTAGCGTTATAGGGGCTTTCTGTCTCTTCACATTTCTGTAAGTAATGCTGACACTTTGGAACAAGCTCTTGAATCGGAGTAAGTGTTGACGTTAGCAGTCCAAGTCCATACTTTGCGCAGTTCTCAATTGATTCATCACTTGATGCACCCATGTACATGGGCGGGTGCGGGAGTTGAACGGGGCGTGGCAGGATTTCATAATCCCCAGTGATTTTGTAGTTAGGAAGATACGTTCCTTGATGGTCAATCTGATGTGTATGAAAAAGCTCCATCATGACTTCAAGAGCTTCAGCCTGATATTTCCTTCTATTCTCGAAATCAGCTCCTAAGGCTTTGAATTCGTGTTCTCGATACCCTGAACCAATACCGAAAGCAACTCGTCCATTGGTGAGGATGTCAACGAACGCAATATTTTCAACAAGACGAACAGGGTTGTGCAATGGAGCAACCATCACCCCGCTGCATAGAGTGATGTTTTTGGTTTGTGAAGCAAGGTATGCCACGTATAGCAGTGGGTCTGGAAGTATTCCATATCCCGTACTGGCGTGATGTTCAGCAATCCAGCACATGTCGTATCCTCGTTCATCTGCTTCAATTACCTCTTTCGTTACCCGTTCATGTATCTCTCGAAATGGGTATTCTTCTCGACTTTTATCTGGTTGCGATATCTCAATGATTCCGAATTTCACTCTTAGATTCCCTTCTCGAGCCAGCTTACTTCTTCTTTCAACGTAGTCCAGATCCCTTCATGTTTTTAGGCCTCGCTGACCTGTCTACTGGTTCTCTTTGCTTGGCAAATGCACAATCGCTGTTCCATCAATGATACGCTCGAAGTTCTGCAGGTGGCCCTGGATGGAGAGCTCACACCATGATGCATCTTCATTTTTTCCTAGGTTCGTGACTGCCCCAGAGATTGTCGTTGTGCTTCCTAAAAGAGGACTCCCTCCAAGATTGGCCTCCAACCGGACTAGCGTTCCATGGTCTCCCAGCCAGTTTGTTATTAAGTGGATAAGCCAAGAGGTTAATTGTGGGCCTGTCGCTGCCTGAGTTAGCAGTCCGCCAGTACTAAAATCTTTGGAGTTGTTTGGCGCACCTTGTGTCCCTGAACACCATGCAACGATGTCCATAATGCTGAGTGGCCCTTTAGTAACGTTGCCTAATTCTTCTCCATTTTTCGTATCTTCCCAAAATCTCGGTTTAGGTCCGCGCCTTTGTTCTACAAGTATTTTTCTTTCTATAGCTGTTAACTCTTCCTCTGAGTATCGGATTTCTGGGCGGTTCTCTGGTTCCGGTAACGGCATCATATCCCGTCGGCAAACTACAGTAGATTCAGCTAGGACCTTACCCGTTTCGGTGATAAATCTTGTTTTCCCAGTTTGATGAAAAATGCTCTTATCGTCTTCGAAGACTTCTTTTTCGCATGACTGTTCTGTGTGAATTTTTTCACCAATTGTAAATGGTTGAAACCATTCCAAAATGACAGATTCGTAATGGCGCTGGTGGTCTTTATATCCTGGAGCGATGGTAGTTTCATCAATCGCATACACGAATGAAGGAGGCGCTGAAGTAGCCCATAATGGGTTGTTGTCACCTATCCCCCAAACGAAATGTTTAATTGCGTCATATGTCACTGACGAGACCCAGGGTTGTCTCTTGTGTATTTGTTTTTCGTTTTCAGGCTTCAAATCGGTCCGTTATTTCATTTGTGCCGAGTGTATCTCCGGCCCCTTTCCCGAGTGGGATTCCTGGCCATTGGCTATCGGCGAAGATAACTAGAACGGTAGCTCCTTCCGGCCCTGCTACGAGCGGACCATAACCACGATTAGCTAATCCAATGCGCACATCACCTGGGTACAGCCATGTCCTACCTATCATCTGAGAGCCTTCTAGGACGATCTCAGAATAGTCGCAAGCATGGGTATGTGATTCAATTGTGCAACCAGGGGGGAAATTCATCTTGAAGACCGTCGGAGCTTCAGGGTTTTCTGGTAATCCTATTTTGTACATGGTTGCTATAGCTTCTGTAGGAAGCGTGATACCACCTATTCCCTCCCATGACGTCACGATATGCCCACGTCTTTGAAGTTCACTAGATATATCTTCGGTTGTTATTTTTCGGGAATTATCTTTTTTTTGTTCTGTGTCCATGTCTGCCTTTCACGGTTTCTCCAATTTAGCAAGAAATAGTGGCGACGCTCTTGCTAAATTAGAGAAATGACTTTAAGACTAGACGGCAAAGTAGCAGTTATCACAGGTGGATCAAGCGGAATCGGGGAAGCAACTGCGCAAATGTTTGTGGAGCAAGGAGCTCAGGTCATCCTCGGAGACATTCAAGAGGATTTAGGAGAATCTGTCGCTGAGCGTTTAGGCGAGGGTGCAACATTTGCTTTGTGCGATGTCACCCAAGAAGATCAAGTAGCTGAATTAATTGGAGAAGCTATTGCGATTAACGGGAGATTAGACGTGATGATGAATAATGCTGGAATTGTCGGAGCGCGGGGTCCAATTGACGAAATCGAACTTGACCAATTTCAAAAAACATTCGATGTTTTAGTTTCAGGAACTTTTCTGGGAATTAAGCATGCGGCGAAAAAAATGAAACAACAAGAAGGTGGTTCGATAATCAATCTTGCAAGTACTGCTGGCGTAAATGGAGGTTTTGGTCCACACGCTTATGCAGCTGCGAAACATGCAATCGTAGGGCTTACGAAGAACTCAGCCGCTGAGTTATGTCGTTACGGTGTTCGAGTTAATTGCATTGCTCCAAGTGGTGTCGTTACCCCTCTTGCCGCCCAAGCTCATCTTGGAGACTTTCAAGCATTGGATAAGATCCGCGATACTCTGGCTCAGAATTCCCCACTAAAGGGTCGCGCTGGAACAGCTGAAGATGTCGCAAACGCTGCGTTATTCCTAGCCTCGGACGAGTCAGGGTATACAAATGGCCATTGTTTAACAGTTGACGCAGGTTTTACCACAGGATCTAAAGCGACTGAACCCGCGCATACAACTAGTGTCCCTTTTATGAGAGAAGCAGGTAAAACAGGTTTAACGGATACTTAGACTGTCTTTCTAACTTAATCTTTGCTGCCCTTCCCAGGTTACGTTCTTGGCTTTCGGCCAATCGTGATAATCGAAACTGGGCTTATCATAATAAAACTAGGTTCTCGGACCTGCTTTAAGATATTTTGCTCATCAGTTAGTGTCATCAATCCGGCTTCAACTAGCCGCGGTATCGCTCTTTCTAAGGCAAGAAACCACCACTCTCCACTGGGCTCGTTAGGACGCATAGCCCAAACATCGCCGATAACATCAAGATCGGTTAATCCATTTGATCGGAATCTATCCAAAATGTGTAGACCGAAATTTGGTTCTCTCCACTTTTCTCGGCTTCCCACTGCCATAATCTGATGAATTGTCTTATATGGTTCCGCTAAGCTTTGCTCGCCAAATCCGGTGAACTGCCCATCTTCAAGCACTAGCCAACCACCCGGCTTCAATCCTTGTATCAGTTTAGGAATAACCTCTTCTCGGCTAGGAAGGTGCTGCAGGACAGCCCGAGCATGAATGATGTCAAACGTCTCTTTCGGAATCGATTCGCTCTCAATATCAAGTTTCTTGACTTCAACGTTGTCGGGCATGCCAGCATGGAACTGAAGATCTATATCTATGGAAAGGACTTTGCCTACATCTCCAACTTTTTTGGATAGCCAACCGCTCACACTCCCTGTCCCAGCCCCCACCTCTAGGACATGCATCCCTTCAGAAACGCCAATTCTTTCAAATACTGCGAATGTTTTGGGGTCCCGAACCGCTGCGAGCATTGCTAAGCGTTCGCGTTCCATTCCTGCTTCGTCCTCATGTGTCCCGTACCTTTCTGCCATTATCCTCCCTATTCGGGTCTACGTTTCGTAGGTGAAGCTATCACATTTTGCCTGTATTCCACATAAAGATTCACTTCTAGCAGCTTCCTATAGGCGATCTTTTTCTTGTACCCAATATAGATTGGATTGCTTATGCCTACCTATGAATGTTCCTCGTGTGGAATGACTGTTAACGCTTCTTGTGGAGCTTGCGGTTCTCCCTTAGAAAATGATGTCCTTACTCGTGATGATGGGTCAACAGTTCAGGTATCTAAATGCCCCAATGAGTACGGGAAGATTAAGTCTCCGTTGTGTTGTGGCGAGGATATGACTTGCGCCGTAGCGTAATCTGATTTAATTCTTTGACTATTCGCGTTCTTGATGCAATTGTTGCGCTTGATAACGCCAACTGAAACGATTAAAACAACCCGGTAGATCGTATGCTTCTTCAATACCTGCGACTTCTATATCTGTGAGTGCAGCAAATTGGGCAAAGTTAACGATTCCTTGATCATTTAGTCGGGTAACGCTGTAGGGGTCAAGACCTCTAATAAGGGCAAGGTTATCGCGGTGTGTTTCCTGATCCGAGCTGACTGCCGAGGATCCAGTTCCTTCTGTTGTTAAATTATCTAAAGGGTTTCCTACTACTTCTGTAATCATTGTTTCGCCACCCAAAGTTATTCCGTTGGAGCTGATGATTGTTGTCACTGCCCCGAAGGGTAAGGGGTCACCCTCTGGGATTGGGCGTATAAGGGAATCAGCGGGGACTGGCATGGGGGCTGGAATAGGCAATTTCCTAATAGGTCCTTCTGGGTTCGACGTAGTCCTTCCTGTTGAACGAGTCAGGGTAGTTCCTTGCCCTTCATCTAGTGAAGAGAACGCTAGAGAAACCACAAACCGCAAAAGTGTTTTCATGTCTTTGCCTCCTACCAAAATCTACTTGACTAATTTACCAAAGGTGAATTTCTTCGCCTACTTATTTAAACTTATATTGAACAAAGAGTCATGCATTAGGGTTAGAAACCCACTGATCGGAAAGATATGCCTATACATGAGAATAGTTACGTTTCGTTAACGACTTTTACGAAAAATGGGCGGAGGAAAAACTGCCCCGTCTGGATAGCGAACCTTGGCGAAGAAAATGTAGGGTTCACGACCGAAGCAACATCTTGGAAAGCAAAAAGGATTTCCCATACGCCACAGGTAGAACTCCAACCTTGCAATTCCCGTGGAATTCTGATTGAAGGATCTGAACCTATTTTTGGTGTGGCTCGATTGGCTTATGGTGATGACTTTCAGAATGTCCAAAATGCGATCAGAGAGAAATACGGTTTCCAGTATTTACTGATTGTCTTCTTCGGAAAAATCAAAACATTTTTCAGAGCAAGTGATTCTTCAAGTTGTGCCGTGATTATCACTGTGAACCATTAGGGGTTAATTCTCAGGCCTTGGCTTTGCTAGCCCAACCACGATTTCTGTATTGGGAAGGTTAATCAGACCAGCTGGATCCAGATAGACCTTTCTTGAACGTGACCCTCCACCCACAATCACTTTTTCACATTCCATTACGCGACTATCTATCCATAAAGGGAGGCCTTCGGGTAGACCAAATGGGGTGACTCCTCCAAGTGTCATACCTGTTATTTCAATGGTTGATTCGGGGGTAGCGAAGGAGGCTTTTCTTGTGCCTAATTTTTGTCGAACGACTTTATTGACATCAATTTTCGTTGTTGCCAAGATGACACACATTGCAAAAGAAGGAGGGTCTCCTTTCCCTGCAACTAGAATTGCGTTAGCTGATTCATCTAACGCATAACCATAGTGATTACAAAAAGCAGTTGTATCTGCAAGGTCAGGGTCACAATCAATGACTTCAAAATCTGCCTGAGCTTTGGATAGGGCATCTAGAACATGGTCTGTCAATACATCATTCTTTCTCTTGATTAGTAGAGTCATCCTACTTCTAGTGGAAGCGGGTTAAATAACGCAAGCGTCTAAGAGTATTTAAGAAATTCTTCCTCATATACTTGCCAGATGGCACAGGTGGAGAATTGGCATCAAGCAAAGAATGAGCTTCGTGATTCGATTGAGAAACTTTTCACTCCAATTAAGTTAATTGATGATAACGATGACCCTTCGATGCCAGCTGTTTTCGCGATCATTGGATTTGGTTTATTTGCAGCATCAGCTTGGTTATGGGACCAGCACTGGGTCCTCCTTATAGTTTTTATTCACTACCTCTATTTAGTAATAACTAAAACCAAGATAGGTAGGGTTGTTGTCTATTTCATTAAGTCGATTATGTGGTTTCCAATTATTACCGGCATGTTTTTCTATAACGTTTGCATAGCCATACCGATGTATAAATTTCAGTCTCGTTCCACTGAATAGAGGCGTTTGATATGTGGCTATTTTGTCACACCCTCCAAGTAATTTTGAATATGTAGGAGGATAAATGTCAGATGTAATAAGTGTTAACAAAAAAGTTAGCGAGTTTCTATGTGGTCGTTGGGAAACCTCTGTCGGTGCTGAGGAGAACAGTTGGATAGTTGAATACGAATCGGTATCCATCTATCTGCGGATTAGAGAAATTGAATGGTTCACAGATAATTGGGACAACGCAATTGTTGTTGAATTATCAAGCATTATCCTGTTTGACGTTGAGTGCAGCAGTAAACTGTTTGAGCATATAGCTCGCACTAATGGAGATTCTCTTTTCGGGGCGATCTTTGCAACGGCGTCATCGTGGAATGAAACTGAGGGTTATTGCGATCTCGTTATGAACCATAGGTTGATGGGGAATGACCTAACGAAAGATGAGCTGAACTTATCCATAGTTGCGCTTGGAGTCGTAATGGAAGAATTCCGAAAAGAATACTTAGAGATGTTTGGCGGTACGCCAGTCAACGATGTAGATATTTTCGGAGATGAAAATGGTGATTGAATTATTCTGATGCTAATTTCACTACGTTCTCGCCAAACTCTTCAAGGCTTTCAAGGCCACCGGGTCCGCCAAAGAAGAAAGCAGGGACCATTATCCGTCCGACACCGGCTTCTCTCATGGCTTCTACTCCTTCTGCTCGGCCTTCTTCTCCAAGTACTGCAAAGTGGGCATTAATTTCTATTTCTGATGGATTCCTTCCATTCTTTTCCGCTGCCTCGCGTACCGAAGTGATTAGTTTTTGAAGTTCTCCGAAGTCACCTGTTCCGGGATAATATCCATCGGCGAGCTTCGCTGCTCTCCTAATCGCAGGTGGTGTGTCACCTCCGACGAGAATGGGGATTCTCTCCTGTTTCGGGCGTGGTGTGCAAGTAAGCGGTTCGAAATCAACGAACTCTCCGTGAAATTCAATATCTGTTCCTGACCAGACAGCGTGGAGAGCTTCGACGTATTCATCGGTTCGGGCACCTCGCCGTTCCCATGGCACTCCAAGTGCTTCAAATTCTTCTTTCAGCCAACCTACCCCTATTCCCAGTTCAACTTTTCCATTAGTTAAGTGATCCAAGGTCGCTATTTCTTTCGCGAGGACTAGAGGGTTCCTTTGCGGAAGTATCAAAATACACGTTCCTAACCTGAGACTTGGGGCTACTGCAGAAACATACGCTAACCAAATAAGCGGATCGGGAATCCATGTATCTTTTGTAGCTGGTACTTTCCCATCAGCCGTATAGGGGTATTTCGACTCTATGGAAGAAGGGAAAATTACGTGTTCTCCTCCCCAGACGGATTCGAATCCGACTTTTTCAGCGAGTTTACAAATCTCTAGGGCACTGTTTCCTTCGGTACCGATACTGCTTGCGAATGCTAATCCAAATTTCATTTATTCCCCTCAATTAACCGATCTTTACTTCAACTTAGCCTTTGGAGGTCTTGGAAGCAGCATTGGGGTGTTAGCAGCATAGGTTTTATAGTCATCTTTACCACCCCATTGAGTTTCCGCTCGTCTTTCAAGTATGGGGATTCCGCTAATCCTTGTTAGAAGTATGGTCACAAAAATTGGAGAGATTAAGGCTACCCATCTCCAACCAGAAAGCACTGGAAGCGCAATCACTGCGACACCTATCCAAAGGATGATCTCACCGAAATAGTTTGGGTGACGGGACCAAGCCCAAAGTCCAGTATGGATGAATTTACCTTTGTTTTTCGCTTCTCTTCTAAATTTTTTCTTTTGCTGATCTGCGATTACTTCGATAGCAAAGCCCGAAACCCAAAGTATTGCTCCAATAACTGCGAAAATGTCAAAAGGTTCATTTTCTTTACTAGTAAGAACTATTAATGCGCATGCGATGTTAACGAGAACCCAGAGTGCTTGTAATGACCACCATGAAAGAAAAGACAATGGGTATTGCTTGATCTTATCGAAACGACTGTCTCCCCCTGTTTCTTTCGCCCGTAGAAATAGGAATGACCCAAGTCGTATCGCCCAGACCAACACCATTAGAGCAACCATAATTGATCGAGTATCCGGACTATCCTGTGAGGCGATCGCAAATACAATTAGTGAGATTGTCGTGATGGAGCCAGTTAAGTCAAAGTAATGTTCAGTCCGACCAAGATATGAAGGAACAAAGACTATGTAATTCAAAGCATAGGAAATTATCGCACAAACAGTGAACGTTGGGATTACTCCTACCTTCGAACTTCCTGTACTTAACGCTAATGTGAGCGCCACCCCCATTGAAGTTGATAATGCAAGACTAACGATCGCTAATCGTAGGTGTTTATTCATGACTTTAGGCTAGCCCCTGAGATTCTCTTGAAGTATTTCCGTCAGTAACTTTCTCCTGCTAGTTTTCTAGTTCAGGATTTGGAGGTCCCATGATCATCATCACAGCAACTTTTGTCTTAGCAGATCCAACTACACGACCTGAAGCAATCACAAAAGCAATTCCTTTGCAACAAGCTACTCGGGACGATGAACCTGGATGCGAGTCATATGTTTTCTCTCCGGATCCAGCAACTGAAGAGAAAGTTGTTGTCTTTGAACTTTGGGATGACAGGGATAGTCTTCACGCTCATTTTGATCACCAGAATTATTTCAACATGGGTTCAATGTTTGGGCAAGTAGGTTTAGCTAGCGCCGAAAGCAGAAAATGGCGTGTAACAGCATGTGAACCTGTTTATGATGAAACGAAAAATGCGCGGGCTGATTTCGCCACTTCCCCTTCTCAGGCGCCGGATGATCCTATCGTTGTTGCAGGCTATATAGATCTCCATGATCCCTCTGAACGAGATGATTTACTTTCGGAATCAATACCATTTCAGCTAGCGACACGAAATGATGAACCCGGGTGTCAGATGTATGTTTTTTCTCCAGATCCATGTCGATCTGAACGAGTAGAAGTTGTTGAGATCTGGGATGATATGGCGTCTTTAGAAGCCCATTTTTCTCATGAAAATTATTTCAACATGGGTGGTTTGATTCGTAGCACTTCAGGTAGAGAATCGAATCACAGAAAATTTCGTTGCGATGTTAACGAACCGGTTTATGACAATGACCGAAGAGCACGAGCTGATTTCTTCACAATTTAATTACTAATCAGAGAGAGCGTCTCCGAAAGCGTTCCTATGGTCCTATCAATATTTGTAAGTTTATCTAAGCCGAATAAACCAATGCGGAATGTAGAGAATCCTTCTGGTTCGCCGCATTGCAAGGGCACTCCCCCAGCGATCTGCATGCCAGCTTTGCTAAATTTTGAACCAGATTTGATATCAGGATCATTGGTGTACGAGACGATCACTCCCGGTGCTTGGAATCCTTCAGCAGCAACACTAGGAAACCCCTTTGCCTCTAATACCTCTCTAGCTTTACTGCCAAGAAGATTTTGTGATTCTTTCATTGCTTCGAATCCTAAATTTTGTGTTTCTATCATGACGTCTCGGAAATTTCTAAGCCCATCTGTTGGCATTGTTGCATGATACGCATGTCCACCGTTCTCATAGGCTGCCATAATTTCTCGCCATTTCTTGAGATCACATGAAAAGCTTGAACTCGTTGTTTCCGCTAGCCGTTGTACAGCTCTATTCCCGAGCATAACGAGGGCACAACACGGTGTCCCACTCCAACCTTTTTGGGGAGCGCTTATTAATACATCCACACCAGTTTCTTCCATATCTATCCAGATGGCCCCCGACGCAATACAGTCAAGAACCAGGATTCCCCCATTCTCATGAGTTGCATCAGCAAGCTCAGAAATGTAGTCATCTGGGAGAATCATTCCCGCTGATGTCTCTACATGCGGGGCGAATACGACTTTGGGCTTTTCGGTTTTAATTTTTTCGATCACTTCGTTAATAGCATGAGGGGCAAAAGGAGCGAAAGGATCATTCCCAATTTGTTCAGCCATAAAGACAGAATGTGACGATGGGATAGCTCCTGCTTCAAAAATTTGGGTCCATCGATAGCTGAACCAACCATTTCGGACAACCAATACATTCTCATTTATCGCGAATTGTCGTGCGACTGCTTCCATACCGAATGTTCCGCTTCCTGGGACGACAGCAACTGCTTCCGCGTTGTATACAGTCCGAAGTGTTGCAGAGATATCGTTCATGACGCTCTGAAACGATTGCGACATGTGGTTAACTGACCTGTCTGTATAGACAACTGAATATTCGAGAAGTCCTTCAGGGTCTACCTCTGGTAGTAATCCGGGCACAAATCCTCCTAATTGCTTTGTTGAAATCGTTGAATTTCATTGTACGCCTTCCAGCAATGATAATTCAGGAAAGATTCTTTCGACATTACATAAGTGGTTAGAATTTCTCGCTACTTTCTCTCATCTCGGCTTCTTTAAACAGAAATGACAATTTGTCCTTGTATTAGTTTGTCGGGAATTCTTGTTTGACTAACTTTTCGCTGAGAGCCCATAGGGCCTTGGCGGTATCTTCATTATAGATATATGACAAATAGCCATTTTCACTGGGATTCCCGCCTTCTATACCAACTTGGCAATCTCCAAGATACGCCCCATTATTGGGTCTCAAGTCATTTGTAGTAGCAGCCCATACTTGTGTTGCTGCCCCTGCCTCCATTGATTTGAAGGGTAGCCCGCCGGTTTTTTTTGCTTCCGCAGATGATGTCGATCGAGCTTTAACTCGTTCAGTCATCTCTTCCATAAGTTCTGGAGTTAAGTGGCGGCCAAGATCAGTAAGGATAACTCCGGGGTGGACTGCGAAACTTTGAATTTGTTTTCCGTAGCGTCGAACTAACTCGCGGGTGAAATGGATATTCGCGCTTTTGCTACGGCCATACGATTCCCAGGCACTGTATTCTGTCGTATCAAAATTAGGGTCGTCAAGATTGACATCGGAATGAGTATGTCCTGCCGAGGAAAGATTGATAATTCTTGGATTCTCTCCGGCTTTGATCGCTGGCATTAAGAGGTTAGTTAGCAGAAAGTGCCCAATATGGTTCGTTCCGAATTGCATTTCAAACCCATCTGTCGTCTTCATAAATGGGCATGCCATTATTCCTGCATTATTTATGAGCACATCAATTGCTACTCCTTTAGCAAGGAAACTCTCAGCATAAACTCGAATGCTACCTAGGTCTGCGAGATCAACTATCCCTATTCGTAAATCCGCAGAAGGAACACTACCTTGAATTCGTTCTTTAGCTGCTTCAAGTTTTTCAAGATTTCTCGCCAGGATAGTTACTGTGGCACCGGCTTGACTCAAAGATCTTGCTGATTCCTCTCCTAATCCACTTGATGCTCCAGTAATCATAAAATGCCTTCCAGTAAGATCAAGGCCTTCTAGCACTTCGCCTGTTGTTGTGTCCGCTCCGTATCCTGTCATGTCAACCTCCGTTATTTATAACTATATTATTAGAACTGTCAATCTTGGAAAATCAAGAATGGCCAGATGCATGGTCCATTGAGTACCGTATCGGCTAGCGTGTTCGTATGACTAGGAGAACAGTTCAAGATCTTGTTAATGCTGCAAAAGAGAATTTGGAGGAATTAACGGTTTCTGAACTCCAAACTGAAATTTCGTCAAATGCTTGTGTTGCCATTGACATTCGGGATTTTCGTGAGCGCTTATTAGAAGGAACTATTCCGGGTTCTATCTCTGCCCCAAGAGGAATGATTGAATGGTGGTTTGATCCTGAAAGCCCGTATCACAAGGAAGGATTCCATTTAGAAGACCGATATGTTTTGTTCTGTTCTTTAGGTTGGCGGTCGGCTTTGGCCGCGTCCACTCTTCAAGACCTTGGCTTTAGCAACGTAGCTCATTTAGCTTCTGGTTTTACTGGGTGGGTTGAAGCCAAAGGTGATGTCGAACTTGTTACCTCCGGTGGAAAATGGTTCAATTCACGCGATGAAATCATCGCTTCTTTAGAAATAGATGATTAATGACTAGTGGCCGTTCTTTCTTTAGCGAAACTAGGTTCGCATGCCTTGATTTTGAGACGACCGGATTTTCATCGCGTTCAAATCGTGTGGTAGAAGTTGCCATAGTGATTGTTGAGAATGGGGCGATAGGAGAGTCATGGACAACTCTCGTGAACCCTGGTGATGATCACGAATTGGGGGCGTCGCATATCCATGGCATTCAAAGAGAGTGGTTAAGCAATGCACCATCTTTTAACGAAATAGCAGGTGATCTTTACAAACGACTTGACCAAAGTGTGATAGTCGCTCATAACGCTGATTTTGATCTCCGGTTTCTCCATGCCGAAATGGAACGTTCAGGTTATCTACCAAATGGTTTGGTATTCCCAAACTGGGATAGTAGGAATGCCGCTAGTTATGCGCCACTTCCACCGCCCACAAGAAAATTAGGAGACGTAGCTTTAGCTTTTGGCATTGATATCTCTAATGCTCACCAGGCTTTGGATGACACCTACGCAGTTGCTGAAATCGTTTCCTTAATAACGCCTCTGGTTGATCAAGAAATACAGTTTACAAATGTTTTTCAATCGCCCGATGAACCCGACCCATCCGGCAAGTTTGCTTTACGGCCTTCATAGAATCTCTTACGGGTACAAGATCGGGTTTTGTTGGCTTCCCACTTTTTCACCCGGTTTTTTCCCTCCAAGCCATAACTGCAAATCAAATTCTTGTTCGGGAGTCGGTTCAAGAATTCTGGTACCTGCTGCAACATAAATGATAGTCATGACAGGTCGCAGTGAATCGCTATCGTTCGATCCTGCGCTATGCAATGTAAACCCTGCATGGAATGTCGCATCACCCACCTGCATACCTCCGTATGTTTTTACCGGTTTTTTGGTTTTGTCAATCCATTGTTGGATTGCTGTGTGTGAATCATCTGAAATGACTCCAGCCTTAATATCACCGATTTCATGGGAGCCAGACACAAAGTGCATTGACCCTACTTCGTCAGAGATGTTTTGGAGTGGGAGCCACATTGTGACCGTTGAACCCTTTTCTAAAGGCCAGTATGTTTGGTCTTGATGCCATGGAGTGTAACCACCGTTTGGTTCTTTGAATAGCGCTTGATCATGGTAGAGATGGACGCTTTCGACTCCTAACAAGGTTGCTGCTGCGTGAGCAAATCGTTTCGCGTAGACAAATTTTTTGCATATTTCATTCCTTTGCCAAAGGTTATGAATTTGTAAGAAAGCTTTCCCATACGTATCACGTTCATTTAGTGGTCGTTTTTCGTAAACGCCTTTTATTGCTGTGTCTTGTAGAAATGGTCTATATGACTCTATTTCTTCAAGAGTCGTCAATCCTCTGATGCACACATGGCCATCACGTTTAAAGTCTCTTACTGCTGATTCTGTAATCAGTTGTGAGACATCATCCAAGTCCGCTGTTTCCACATTTCTATCATATGCTTTATTGACTGGTTAGCTATTCTGGTTTACCTACTTGCATTCCCAATGTTGCCAACCCCCAGTATCGAGCAACCAAACAGAAGCGTAAATGTTTGCTATAGGGTCAAATGGGGATGCCCCTTGGAAACCTGAAAGTCGCGCTCTTTCTTCCCAATAGCGAGGCAGGTGCTGCATCAAGCCAGAAGCGCCACTTTCTTCGTTTCTGGCGTCAGGGTCCCCTCGACTCTCACACCAGAGCACTCGCATAAACCGGTCCTCTTCATCTTCAAGTCCATACTGTTCCAAAGCTTCCCTGACAGCCTGCCTCCAACGTTCAACATTCTCTCCATAAATTGAGTTGATGATCTCAAGAATAGGGGTGGGAGTTGGCTCGGGTACCGGAATGACAATCGGGGTTGGGGTTGGGGTTGGAATAGGAGTTGGCGTTGGTTCGGGCGTTGGAACCATTGGTTTACCTGAGGCAACAACACCTGATGTAGTACTAGTACAAGAACTTATGAAAAAGAAAACTGAACATACCATGCAGGTAAAAACAAATCGGATTAATGGTTGGCAGTTCATAATGTCCTCGGTTTGGATTCTTTAATCTTGAACGAAGGCACTGACTATAGTCGCGTTTTCAAAGTGCCAATCTTCACGCACCATGCCATTTGGCAAAAGCGTTGCAGAAGAACATTCAATTACTTCAGGGTCCCCCCACCATTCAGGGTTATTTAGGTCTGTACATCCAGGAGTCAACCCATAAAGCATTGATCTTTTGATAGGTATCACTGATTTCTCCTGCTCACACAAGTCTTGGAAAACACCATTTCTAACGTTCGCTGCGTATAAGAGGTGAGGGATTTCTTGTGTTAGATAGGTGAAGCGATTCTCGGTTTCCTCGTAACAGCCTATTATCATGTGGCGCCATTCTCTGTAATCCACGGTGAGATCTATTGCCATTCCAGCGACATGCATTGATTCATCGGGATGGAGTGCTACTGAAGGACCGAACCTTTCTGAAGTGTAATAATCCAGTTGATCGTAGTAGTTTCTAAAAGCACTCCGCACAGCAAATATTTTGCCCTCCTGTTTAGCTGCTTCACACATACTGTCATAACGATCTATGTGCTCTTGTACTCCTTGAACAGCTTTCCCATAAATAGTTTCTGGGGTGCATGCTGAGGTTACGAGTCCCTGAGGGCGCTCACCAGAGAATCCCATATAGCCCAAATCTATAGTTTCTACTGGATCTGGAGTTGGGGTTGGTTCCGGTGTAGGTGTCGATAGCGGGGTTGGCGTAGGCTCCATAGTCGGCTCAGGAGAAGGTTCTTCGGGTGAAGATATTGTTGTCGGAACGGGGATAAGTTCAGGTCTACTCGTTTCAGCACAAGAAACACAAACGAACAGAAGAAGGACTAGGAAGGGTTTCATTACGTTCACCACGATAGAAGATTCTTTGCTTAGTCATGCTGGTGGTAGGATCAAATAATGCCGAGTGATAATTTCATGAAACTAGGGAATGCAATACACCGGTCCCTTATAAAGGTATCTTCAGGAAAAAAGGGTTGGGATATGTATGGGATGCCTGTTGTGAAACTCACGACCGTGGGAAGAAAAAGTGGTAAATCCCGTACTGTAATGCTCACAAGCCCCATCCAATCTAAAGATTCAATGGTTCTTGTCGCCTCGAAAGGAGGGTCAGATAGTCACCCTGATTGGTACTTGAATTTGTGCGAGAATTCTATAGTTAAAGTGGAAACTCATTCAGGAAGTAACAATATGAATGCGAAAGTAGTAGAGAGTGCTGAACGCGAGAAATTGTGGAGTAAAATTACAAAGGATTACCCCAATTACGCTTCTTATCAAGAAAAGACTGGCCGCGTAATTCCAATTGTTATTTTAATACCAACGAACCTTCCATCTACTAATTAGGAACTTATTTGCCTTTCAGTTATATTCTCTCCTAAGTATTTAAGGAGTTCTAAATGGAATTAGAAGGTAAATCTGTAGTAGTTACTGGTGCTTCTAGAGGAATTGGAGCAGAAATTGCAAAAGCGTTTGCATCTGCGGGTAGTCGCGTAGTGCTATCTGCACGGTCAGAAGGTGCAATATCAAAGCTTGCTGAAGAGGTCGGTGGTGTAGCAATTCCTCTAGATGTAAACGACCCGGAAAATGTAAGAACCTATATTGACCGTGTTGAAAGTGAAACTGGACCAATAGATATTCTGATCAACAATGCCGGCATTGAGAAAAGTACTTTAATTGAGGACATCACAGAGTCCGAAATTGAAGAAACTCTGCGCGTGAATTTAATCTCACCCCAAATTTTGACAGCTTCTGTACTTCCTAGAATGCTTGCTCGAGGAAGTGGTCATCTAGTTTTCACGTCTTCGATTGCAGCAACAACAGGGCAACCAGCAATGTCAGCTTATTGTTCATCAAAGGGTGGGCTAACGAGATATGCTGAATCGCTTCGCATGGAACTCAGGTACACCCCGCTCAACGTAACGATCCTCCACCTTGGTCCAGTAGATACAAAGATGTGGGACCAAATTGATACCGACGTATTGCTAAAGAAAGGCAAAGATAGATTCATGAAGCTTAGACTCATGGCAGTCGCTGACCCAACAAAGGTTGCAAAAGCCACTGTGAAGGCTGTTGAGAGAAATAAGAAAGAAGTGCGCCTTCCGCGACGGATGGCATCCAATGCCCTATTAAATGGGTTTTCTACAAGATTATTTGAAGCTTTATTAACTGGAATTGATGTTCGCCAAGAAGGTGGGAAATCACCCATTCAGTAAATGAAATTCTGAATGTGGGCCTGGTGGGGATCGAACCCACGACCAAGGGATTATGAGTCCCCTGCTCTAACCACTGAGCTACAGGCCCGAATGGATACTACCCACCAAATCGCCTAGATATGAAACGGAACAAGCAAAAGCCTTCTCTTTTGGAGAAGGCTTTCCGCTCCGGGGGTGGGGCTCGAACCCACGACCTGCGGATTAACAGTCCGACGCTCTGCCAACTGAGCTACCCCGGAAGGTTGAACGGAGGATAGCAGCACTACAGTGTAACGGCTTATTTAAGCAATAGATTCATGTTAAGAAATAGTTATTCACCTATTTCTTCTAAGTTCCTTATTCCTGGGATTGAAGATAATTTCTGAATTATTCGTTTGATTTTCTGCCTAACTGCTTCTTTAGTAATTCCTTGTGACTTACCTATTTCTTCAAGTGTTGCCGTCTTTCCCCCATCAAAAGCAAATCTTTTCACTATTACTTCTCGATCTGTTTGTGATAGTTCATCTAGGGCTTTTCGAACTTCTTCTTTGACCATTGCTTCATCAGCTGCAGATTCAGGTGAGATAGATACTTCGTCGGGTAAGAGTTCTCCTAGATCAGAATCACCCTCTCCCACTTTCTTATTTAAAGACACGGCGTCTCGTTTTATGGTTAACAGTTCTTCAACTTCGCGTACTGTCATATCGCATTTCTCCGCAACAATTGCTAGGACAGGCTCTTGACCGGTTTCTTGAATGAGTTCATCTTGGACTTTTCTAATTCGGGCGATTTTATTGAGCTGGTACTCGGGAACTTTGATCATATGTTGATCATCTACATAACGATTAATGGTTTGTTTAATCCAAGCTCTGGCATATGTAGAAAATTTGTATCCACGATTTGGGTCAAATTTTTCTACTGCTCTCAGAAGCCCTTCGGTTCCGACTTGCGTTAAATCATCTATTGGAACGTTTTGGTTGATGTGTGTTGAAGCTAATTTTCGCACTAGCCCCTGATTGCGGATGATCATTTCATCTTTTGAAACATTTCCTTCTTTAACTATTTCAAGATTTTCTTTAATAGATTTTGATCCAGCAGGAGTTAGATGTGTTTGAGTTGCAAGTAACAGTTCACCTATTTCACCTATCTTGACGAAATTGAATTCGATATTTTTTTTCGCTTTCATGATTTCTAGAATTTCGGAACCAGTCGGAGAAGTTTCATTCTCAGCAATAAACTTCTTAGCTGCTTTAAGGATTATCTTGCTTGCGACCGCAGCGGTTTGAATTCTGAGGCCATGCAACTGCTCTTCCTCTCGTGACAATAGAGTTTTGTTATTTCGCATGGTTACCGTGTCTTTTCGCAGTTTCGCTATTTCTCTAGCCTTTCACGTAGCCACTCAATAAGAAAATCTGCTTCTGGAGAAAATATGTTATAGCCATCGTTTTGCATCACATTTTGGGCGTTGTGGACTTCACCTAACTTTCGGATGGGTTCTAAGTTGTTACTTTCCTTGGCATCGTTATGTAGTTGATTTAATTCGTTTTTGACTCTGCTTGTTAGTAATTCTCCTATTTTTTTAGAAGCACTTTCGACATTGATTAAATTATCGGGTTTAGATTCACGCAATTTCAAGAAGATTCGTTCCTCTTCTTCTGCATCTTTTATTAGATTTTCAGCCTCATTTAAGTTTTGACTTGCTAGCAGCGCTTCGAAGACTTTACTGAGTGGTGAAGTGGGGAAAAACATTGCTTCCAATTTATTAGGGAGCAATTCCCCTTGCTCTAGAGTCTGGCGGTTGTGGAGGACTAATGACAGCACGTTCAAAGCTAGTGTTGTGGATTGCTTCGTTTCTTTATCCGCTGGTTTTGGCTTCTTCTGCTTGACTAAGACTTGAGGGGTTCCACTATTAGTGTCGGGTTGGGTTGGTTGGTATGTTTTACGTTCTGGGGTTTTGTCCATTTTGTCAAACTTTTTTCGAAGTTCAGAATATTCATGACCTAAGCATTCCCCTATGTAACGGACATAATCGTCCCAGTACATTTCTTCGGGGTGATCTCTGACAATTTGAAGACTCCGATTCGCTGCGTTTACACGCTCTTCAATTGTTTCCGTTTTTTCCTCTTCAAGTATCCGATTGATTCGCCACCGGAGAAAAGGGGTCGCTTCCTCTACTGTTGCTACAAGTTCATCTAAAGTGTTTTGAGCAAGATAGTCCCCGGGATCGGCGCCGTCGGGCAGAAGCGCAACTTTAATCTGGAGATTATATTTTTCTTCCCATTGGATAAAACGGTTAGCTGCCTTTTGACCTGCATTATCTGAGTCGAAACAAAGAATGAAGTTGTTCGTGTATCTCGCCAACTTTTTCACTTGGTTCTCGGTGATAGATGTCCCGCATGGAGCTACAGCTACTGGAAGTGATGATTCTCGGAATGCGATGACATCTAGTTGGCCTTCGCAGATGATAATTCGATCTTCTTTTGCTACATGTTTTTTAGCCCAATTAAGACCATATAGAATTTCGTTTTTTTTATATATTTCGGTTTCGGGTGAATTTCGGTATTTGGGGTCACGTCCTCCTGGAAGTTGACGTCCACTGAATGCAATTGGCCTATCACTTGAGTCAAATATTGTGAACATTATTCTTTCACTAAAAAAGAAATCGGTAAGATTGCCTTCATACTCTGAAGCTAAGCCTGCTCTTTTTAATGTGTTTTCTATTTTCTTTGGTATTTCAGTTTCTTTAATACCTGTTTTTTTGAAATATTCTGTGAGTTTTGTAGTCAATTCTTTGGTGAGAGCATTTGATAGTCCTCGCGCCCTCGGATAGGAGTAGCCAATCCCGTTCTGCTCACACATTTCTCCAAGTGCCTGCTCTCTCGCTCGCTGTGGAGCGCGGTCACGAAGAAAGTTACGCGCTTGTTGCGCTTCTTTATTTTCAATGTCAGGTAATCGTGCTTTATAGATTGCGGATGCCATCTCAACAGCTACGAATAGGTCTTTTCTTTTATCTTCAGCATCTGATCCACCAACCCAATCATCAGGTCCGGGAGTGATACCTGCTCTACCTGCTAAACGTTTTACTGATTCATTAAAATCACAATTCTCTACGGTTTGAATAAATTTGTAACAATCTCCACCTTCGCTACAGCCAAAACAATTAAAGAATTCTTTCTGAACATAGTGTGAAGGAGTTTTTTCGCTGTGATTTGGTAGCGGGCAATTCATCTTTACTTTCCCAGGTCCAGCATTTTTAGTGTCCCCGTAATCACCTGCAACGTCAGTGAGGTCCGTTGCTTCACGGACTTTCTCTATGAATTCCCTACTCCATCCCATGAGAAGAACATACACGATCTATAGGACGCTTATCCTATCGGTTGGCTGTTAGATCAGAGAATTGATTGTTGTGCGCTAACTAGACGAGCAATGGGCAATCGTGGAGGAGAACAACTGACGTAATCAACGCCTATATCAGAAAGGAACCGAATTGATTTGGGGTCTCCACCGTGTTCTCCACAGATACCAATTTTGATTGTTGGATTTGCTTCTTTACTTTTTTCAATAGCCGCTTTTATCAGTTCCCCTACTCCAATTTGATCAAGAGTTGAGAATGGGCTTTCCTCTAAGATCTCTTTTTTGATGTATTCATTGATGACAGTAGCCTCTACGTCATCTCGACTGAATCCGAATGTCATTTGAGTCAGGTCATTAGTGCCGAAGCTTATGAAATCAACATGTTGGGCTAACTCCCCCGCGATTAATGCAGCTCTGGGTGTTTCAATCATGGTTCCTAGTGGTATAGGTATTGGAGATTTTTGAATTTCTTCCGCAATCGCTTCTAATATCGCTTCCAATTCTTTTTCTATTGCAATGAGCGGGACCATAATTTCAACAGCTGGTATTTGCCCATCTTCAATTCGTTGTTCTACTGCTGCTATCAACGCTTGCGTTTGCGTCCTGTACAACCCTTCAATCGCTAATGCGAGTCGAACACCACGAAGGCCTAGCATAGGGTTCTGCTCTTCATTATCTTCAAGAAATTCATGTAAGGGGGCATCAAGCAACCGGACAGTAACTGGTTTACCTTCCATTGGTTCTAGGACGTTAACGAAGTCTTGTTTTTGTATATCTCGAAGTTCAATGAGAGCTGTTCTTTGCGATTTTTCGTCTTCGGCAGTTAATACTTTACGGATTGCTGGTAAACGATCGCCGAGAAACATATGTTCCGTCCTGCAAAGACCAATTCCATCCGCACCAGATCTGATTGCTTCTGCTGCTTCTTCGGAGGTGTCCGCATTTGCGCGTACACCTAAACATCCTTTTCGTGCCTCATCGCACCAAAGTAAAAGAGTGTCCAACTCTTCTGGCGTCTCAGCTTCGGATATATCTATGGTGCCTTTGAAAAGCTCGCCTGTTGCGCCATCAATTGAGATGATATCCCCTTCATTTATGACTATTGAACCAACCGTGATAGATGATTCCTGCACAGTTAGATCATTTACTCCACATACCGCTGGGAGGCCGAGTCCTCTGGAGTAGATTGCAGCATGGCTTGCAAGTCCTCCATGTGCTGTGACAATACCAGCTGACCAGCGCATTCCTGGCTCGTCTGCAGGACCTGTTTCCATAGCTACCATGATTGCTGCCCCGCCAGCATCCACTGTATCTAGGACATTATCAACGCTGAGACAGAGTTTTCCTGTCGCCGCCCCTGGCGATGCGGCAATTCCCGTTGCCAATGGACCACTTGTATCTCCTTGCGATGAGCTAAACAAACATTCTGTTAGGTCTTTAGTACTAATCGCATCTATAGCTTCTTGAGTCGTTTTTTTGCCAGTTGTTACTTGTTGCACAACAGAGGCGATCTTGTCGTATGCGTTCATTTTCCCACCCTTAAGAGAGGCGTTCTCCAAGATAATTAAGGAGTTGGTCAATACTTACACGGTCTTGGTCCATAGTGTCTCTGTCGCGAATTGTAACGGCTCGGTCATCTAAGGTGTCAAAATCTATTGTGACACAATATGGGGTTCCGAGTTCATCCTGTCTCCGGTAACGTTTACCAATATTTTGGGTTTCATCGTAGTCGGACATCCATTTTGACTTCACTAAATCAAAGACCTCTTGAGCTGTTGGTGTCAAGGTTTCTTTTCGCGAAAGAGGCAGGACAGCAACTTTGTATGGCGCTATGCGTTCATCAAAACGCAAAACCGTCCGAAGGTCATCATTAACAACTTCTTCATCGTACGCTGCCAGCAAAAAAGCCATCATTGATCTAGTTGCCCCTGCAGCCGGCTCTATGACGTGGGGAACATAGTGTTCACCCAGTTCGGGGTCAAAATAGGTAAGTTTTTCGCCAGAATGCTGTGCGTGTGCTCGCAAATCAAAATCGCCACGATTGGCTACCCCTTCAAGCTCACCCCACCCCCATGGGAACAGGAACTCTATATCACTCGTCTCAGAACTGTAATGACTGAGTTCATCTGCATCATGGGGTCGTAATTGAATTTTTTCTTCTGGGATTCCTAGATCCAAATACCAGTTCATTCGTTCTTTGCACCAATATTCAAACCATTCATTGGCTTCATTGGGTGGAACAAAGAATTCCATTTCCATTTGTTCGAATTCTCTCGTCCTGAAGACAAAGTTCCCTGGCGTGATTTCGTTTCTAAAGCTTTTCCCTATCTGGGCAATACCAAATGGAGGTTTCTTCCTTGAAGTTTCTTGAACGAGTTTGTAATTTGTGAACATCCCTTGTGCTGTTTCTGGGCGAAGGTAGACGTCGTGACCCGCGCCTTCAACTGGTCCAGCGTGGGTTTTAAACATAAGATTAAATGCTCGCGCTTCAGTGAAGCTACTCTTTGCACCACAAGCGGGGCAAGTTTCCAGGTCTTCCAACTGGTCTTCTCGGAATCGCTCGTTGCATTCTTTACAGTCAACTAGTGGGTCTGAAAAGTTCTCTAGATGGCCGGAAGCTTCCCATACTGCTGGCGGGGAAAGAATCGAAGCGTCAAGGCCTACGACATCATGACGAAGTTGAACCATTGTCTTCCACCATGCTTCTTTTACGTTTCTGAGAAGAAGGGAACCTACAGGTCCATAGTCGTATGTTGACCGGAAACCACCATAGATATCAGCTGATTGGAAAATGATTCCGCGCCTTTTGGAGAGGTTTACGATTTTTTCCATTAATGAGTCGATAGGTTCTGCTTGTTCCATTTGGAAAATGGTAACGCCGGTTTGGGCTTGTACCGTGTCATTAAGTGAATCTTTAGGATTGTCTTGTTGAAGGAAGATCTGATCGTAACGGTGAATGCTTTAGGTATTTAACATTTTCGTACTTCGCATCCTTCGTTCTAAGAAGTGTTCAATGGCTTGAGTAGCTATGTTCTCGACTTCTTTAGTGGCATTTGATTCAGGGGTGTTCAGTGCTTTCCCTAGTTCTCCGCCAAGAATGTTCTGCAGAAGTAGGATAGCGTCCTTACTTACGGGAATACCTTTTCGATGGGCATGGCATAGCAAGCCGCCTTCTGTGGCGGAATAGGAGACGACGTTTTCCTCAGAGCAACTAACGCAATGCATTACTTGTGGATTTGACCCTTCTAATGTCATTAATTTCAGAAAGAAACCTGGAACTATCAGTGGAGAACTTCTTTGTTCTAACGTTTGGAGGGCTTTAAGGAGCATTTGGTGCATGTCTTCAGCAGGTTCTCCTGGGAGTGCTATCTGATCTACGGCTTCTAACATCGCTGCTGCTTTTGTTAAACGATTCAAATCCTCTCGTATTTTCGGGAAATAATCAATGGTTTCAACTTGTGTGATGAGATGCAATTCTGATTTCCCTTCATGGATCTGGAGTGCCACATGGGAGGTTTGCTCTAATCTGGATCCGAATTTGCTTTTTGTTTTTCGGATTCCTTTCGCTACTCCTCGGATCATACCTCGGTCAGGGCTGAGTAAGACAATGATTCGGTCTGCTTCTCCCAACTTGTAGGTACGCAGGACAATGCCTTGCGTCCTGTGGTAGCGACTCACAATTCACCGAACCGTCTGGAGCGGCGTTGGTATTCCTTAATTGCTTTGTGAAATGTCGTTCGTGTGAAATCTGGCCATAGATCTCCGAGGAAGAGAAGTTCGCTGTACGCCGATTGCCAGAGGAGGAAATTGGAGAGACGTTCCTCGCCTGAGGTTCGAATAATAAGGTCTGCGTCTGGCATTTGGCTTTGATAAAGGTATGTTGCAATTTTTTTTTCGGTAATTTTTGATTCGTCAATTCCTGTTTTAATGATTTCTTTAACAGCGTCGACGAGTTCCGCTCTCCCCCCATAATTGAATGCAACTGTGAATACGAGGCCTGTATTTTTTTTCGTAAGTTGCCGCGCTTCTTCCATGTCATTGAGAAGACCCTTAGATACTCTCCAGTTCTCCCTTCCAATGAACTCAATCTTTACATTGCGTTCGTGGAGTTCATCTCGTCTTCGTCTAATGGTTTCTCTATTGAAGTTGATTAGAAACTGCACTTCTTCTTTTGGTCTTTTCCAATTTTCTGTTGAGAAACCATAAACGGTGAGCCAAGGAATTCCTAGTTCTATCGCTCCTTCGATACATTCAAATAGCGCTTCTTCTCCTTGAAGGTGGCCAGTTGTTCTAGGTAACTGGCGTTTTTCAGCCCAGCGGCCGTTTCCATCCATGATGATGCCGACATGATTTGGCAATGTTTTTGGATCGATTCCTAGTTCTCTAATTTTGTTGATACTGAGTCGCTTTGTTGCCACATTGAAACGCTATCTCTCTCTTGGTTGCTATGGGTGTATTTGCCTATTAGATATTGTTGTATCAGCTATCCACCTTTTCGCATGTTCGGGGATCTAGGTTTTGGCCATGGCATCAAGTCACGGAAATTGGGCTAATGAAGTTAGGTATTATCATGGAAAAGGAAATGCTCCGCGTCGATCAATACATTTCCCATTTTTCACAGTTATTGTTTTAGGTCTTTCTATCCTCACCGTGGTTGCGCTGGTTGTTGAGATCTCTTGATCTAAGAAAAGTAGAAAATAAACGTTTCAATACCCAAGTCTTTCTATTTGGTCTGGCCGTTTTTGCCAATTCTTGTCAACATTGACTTGCAATTCAACGAAAGCGCCTTCTGCTAACTGTTTCCTAACTTCGGTACCGACTTTCTTTAGATTGTCTCCCTTATGCCCGATCACAATTCCTTTCTGACTTTCTCTCTCTACGAGAATTTCTATTCGGATTCGTGGCCATTCCCATTCGGTAACACGGGTAGCGATGGAGTGCGGTAGTTCTTCTTTCATTATTCTAAGGAGCTGCTCTCTGACAAGTTCTGCGACATAATCCCTATCTGACATATCTGTGGTTTGCCCATCGGGATAGAACATCGGACCTTCAGGAATCTTTTCTTTAAGGTATCGGAGTAACACGTCGAGCCCTTCTCCTGTTCGCGCTGAAACTGGAAAGTATTCTTCAAAATCGAATTCTGAGGCTTCAATTAATCTTTCTGCAATCTGGCTTTTCTTTGCTTTATCACATTTATTGACTAGCACAATTGCTTGGCTTGGTAGTTTCTCTGCAATGTAACGGTCACCGGGGCCTATTGGTGCCGTTGCATCCAATACGAGACACATTAGGTCAATGTCGTTTAAGGCTGAAACGGCTTTCGTGTTCAATTTTTCACCTAAAGAGGTTCGGGGTCTGTGGATTCCTGGTGTATCCACGAAAATGATCTGAGAGTTACTCCCATGCAGTACGCCACGTATCTGATGTCTTGTTGTTTGGGGCTTATTTGAAGTGATAGCTATTTTTTCACCGCATATCTTATTAACCAATGAGGATTTCCCGACATTGGGCCTCCCGACGATTGATACGAAACCTGAGCGATAACTACCTTCAATTTGAGTTGCAGTTTTATCATTGTTTTCATGGTCTTCTTGCGGATTGCTCATGTGGTTTCCGACGTTGCTGGAGTGAATAGCACACGCGCTATTCTGCGCCCTTGTATTCTTTCAACCAAGAAGTGATGGCTATCCATTTCGATCACTTCCCCTACTTTGGGGACATGTCCAAGTGAGTTGAAGATAAGCCCACCGACAGTACTCCAGTCACCTTCTGGTAGATCAATATCAAGAATTGCGTCTAAGTCGTCTAGGTTGACTCTTCCGTTTACTCGGAACCTACCGTCTTCTAGTTTCTCTATCATTGGTGGTTCCACATCGAATTCATCAACTATTTCTCCGACAACTTCTTCAATTAGGTCTTCAAGAGTTACTAAACCTGCAGTTCCTCCGTGCTCATCTATGACTATGGCTATATGGAATGTATCAGCCTGCATTTCTCTCAATAGTTGCGAGATTTTTTTTGACTCTGGCACAAACACTGGTTTCCTCATGATTTGAGCGACAGGGTCAGTACTACCTCCATCTCGAAGAGATTTCATTAGTTCTTTTGAGTAGATAATGCCGGTTATATCATCAATATTTTTTTCGTAGACTGGTAATCTGCTAAATCCTTTCTCAATAACGATTCCTATGGCTTCATTTATGGTTTCTGTAGTTTTAACAGCGATTATGTCGGGTCGTGGAACCATTACTTCGTGAGCGACAGTGTCTCCGAATTCGATAACGTGTTCTATGAGTTGCCTCTCGTCTTCGTTGATGGCGTCACTTGCCGCTGCTTCTTCTGCGAACGCGAGTAGTTCTTCTTCTGACACTTCACCTTCTGAGATCCCATTCGGGATTGTTGCTCCCATGCGTCTCACAATTCCATTTGTAGCCCACCGAAGCGGCGCTATCGACGATAAGAGTTTAACGAGAGGTGCTGCTCGCGTTGCGCTTCTATCAGGGTGAGTTAACGCCCAACTTTTTGGTAATGCTTCTGCTACCACATAAAGAATTATCAGTTCAAGTACAGAAACTGCTGCTAATTCCCATGTGCCCCAGTGGCGCAGAACTAGGACTGCGATGATCGTTGCTGCCCCGATCTGGCATGCTAGGACCATAAAGAGAATTGGATGAAGCACGTGCTCTCTTCTTTCGATGAGTTCACGAAGGATACCTGCGCCTTTTCGCCCTTCCTCAGCTAGTGCCTCTGCGCGCGCAGTACTTACTCTTGTAATAGCGGTTTCGGCTGAAGCAAGCAAAGCAGCAGCAACTATGAGAAGAATTAGGGCTATAAGACCTATTATCTCTGATTGGCTCATGATGCGTATAAATCGGCAAGCAATTGCTTCTCCCGACTTCTCATTATGTTGGAATCATCTGAGCATGCGTGGTCGTATCCAAGTATGTGCAAAATTCCGTGTAAGACAAGTAGTGCAATTTCTTCTTCAAAATCTTTGTCTTGCTTTCTAGCATTTTGTCGCGCTATGACGGGGCAGATTATTACATCTCCTAGCAGTAGCGGTGTATCGGTATCTGTTTGGTCTATTGCGTCAAGTGGGAATGCTAGAACATCTGTTGGCCCTTTTTTACCCATGTGTATTGAGTTAAGTTGGGACATTTTCTCTTCGTCTACGAAAATTAAATTAAGTTCACCATTTGGCGCATTTTCTGCTTTCAGGGTTGCTGTAGCAAGTTCTTTCCACCGGTTAGTTTCAATGCCTGCCTCTGGGTGGGTTGCAGAGAGTTCGGTCCCAACGAAAACCATCAAGAGGTTTTTTCTCTTTCTGATCGTTTCTCGTATGCGTCCACGATTGCTTGGACTATTCGGTGGCGTACGATATCTCGACTTGTTAAATGAATGAAAGCAATATCTTTAATTCCGTGAAGGATACCTTCGAGCTCTCCTAGTCCTCCGCGCCCACCTGCGACATCGATTTGGGTCATATCTCCTGTCACGACGACTCTTGAACCAAACCCGATTCTTGTAAGGAACATTTTCATTTGTTCTGGGGTAGTGTTTTGAGCTTCATCAAGGATTACGAAGGCGTCGTTCAGGGTACGCCCACGCATGAATGCTAGTGGTGCTACTTCAATGATGGCCTCTTCTAGAAATCGTTCAACACTATCTATTTCCATCATGTCGTAAAGGGCGTCATAGAGAGGGCGGAGGTATGGGTCAACTTTTGCCATAAGGTCTCCTGGTAAGAAACCAAGACGCTCTCCAGCTTCAACAGCTGGCCTGGTAAGAATTATTCGTCTAACTTCTTTCGCTTGCAATGCACGTACTGCCATTGCGATGGCAAGCCAGCTTTTTCCTGTCCCTGCTGGCCCAATGCCAAATGTGATGACGTTATTTGCAATAGCTTCTATGTATTGTTTTTGCCCTTTAGATTTTGGCCGGATGGTCCGTCCTCTAATTTTGAGAATTTCAGAGCCGAATATGTCTGACGGTTTTTCATCGGCGAGTACCATATCAATTGACTTTCCGAGACTCGTTGCATCAATTACATGGCCATTCTCAAGCAAGACAACCATTTCTTCAAAGAGCGCTCCAACTTTCGCTGCACTTTCTCCTTGTATTGATATCTGATTCCCTCGGGCGTGGATGGTTGCATCGGGGAAGGCTGCCTCAATTGACTTGAGATGCAGGTCTCGCTCTCCGAAAAGGCCAGGCATAAGATGGTTACCTGGGATGCTAATTTTGACATTGGATTCACTCATCGTCGTTTCTAGGGTATTCCAATGTGAAGGTATTGCCAAGATATTTTCCAAGTTCGCGCAATTGGTCAAGCATTAGGGAATTTCAATAATGATTTTGCCGATGTTCAGATTCTGTTCCATCCTCATATGAGCTTCCCCTATATTGCTGAGCGAGTAGGTGGTATCGACATAGACTTCAAAATCGCAGTCCGTAAATTTTGGAAGCATTTCTTTGCTGAATTTTTCCGTTAGGTCAATTTTTTCTTGTTGGGAACGGGATCGTAGAACTGTTCCAATGAGTTTTAATCGTTTTTGGAGAAGGATACCGAGATCAATTTCAGGTTTCCCTACCCCCATTAATCCCACTTGTACGATCGTTCCTTTGGCGGCGATTGCTTGAAGGTTTCTTGTTAGGTATTCCCCTCCTACTAAGTCAATTATGACGTTGACTCCGTTACTGTTCGTCCACTGGCTAATTTCCTTCACATAATCTTTCTTCGTATAGTCGATTGCTACTTCCGCTCCAAGTTCTTTGCAAATACTCGTTTTTTTGGTTGAGGTGGTTGTAGCTACGCGAGCCCCAAGAATTTTCGCTATTTGAATTGCTGCGGTGCCGACTCCGGATGCTCCGGCATGGATGAGACATGTTTGGCCTGCTTGGAGGTTGCCTCTGTGTACAAGCGCATCATATGCGGTAAGCCAAGCTTCTGGTATTCCGGCTGCTTCCTGTATTGGAATATTTTTCGGCACTGCCATGGCTTGCCTTTCGTGCACCGTGAGAAATTCTGCGTACGCTCCGCCTGCAACGATTCCCATGACTGTGTCGCCTTCTTTGTAGAGTGTTGCGCCATCACCATTTGCGATAACAGTTCCTGAAAACTCAAGTCCTGGTATCTCATATTCTGCTGGTGGTCCGGGGTAAAAACCTTTTCTTTGGAGAATGTCAGCTCTATTTAATGCTGTTGCTTGCACTTTAATCAACAGTTCTTTTTTAGCTGGTTCCGGTGTAGGGATTTCTCTTAATTGGAGTACTTCTATGCTTCCATATTCTTCAAGCACGACTGCTTTCATTAAATTTTCCTATTTGCCTGTGCTTGTTCGCGTAGCTCATATTTCAGGACTTTACCTGATGCATTAAGAGGCAGGGTTTCAAGGAATTCAATAGCTCTGGGAGTTTTGTAGTTCGCCATTTCTTTCCTGCACCAATTGATAATTTCTTCTGCATCAGGTATTTGCCCAACGGTTGGTACAACGAAAGCATACCCAATTTCGCCCATGCGTTCGTCAGCGATTCCCACGACAGAGACTTGTCCTATTTGCGGGTGGCGTAGCATAGTTGCTTCAACTTCTGCGGGGTAGACATTAAAGCCACCGTGTATGTACATGTCTTTTTTCCTATCGGTTATTGCGATGTTTCCTTCCGGATCCATGATTCCAATATCTCCAGTGTGGAGCCACCCGTTCTTATCAATGGTTTCCGCTGTTTGTTCGGGGTCGTTAAGGTAACCAAGCATTACGTTATAGCCTTTGACTACAATTTCTCCGGGGTGCCCTCGTTCAACTTCTTTCCCATCATCGTTAATGATTTTGACGTCCATTCCGGGCATCGCTCTTCCTGATGTGTTTGCGATAATTTCTGGATCATCGTCATGTCGGCACATCGTTGCCAACCCAGAGCCTTCGGTTAGGCCATATCCAGTAACGACTTTTTCGAAACCTAGGTGTTCCCTCATTTGAATTATCATTTCCACGGGAATGGCTGCCGCACCTGTTACTGCAAGTCGAAGAGATGACATATCAAAGTTTTCCAAATTCGGGTGGTTAAGGATCGTCTGGTAAATAGCGGGAGGCCCTGGAAGCATTGTGATTTGGTCTTTGGGTACTCGTTCCATTACTTGTTGAACATCAAACACAGGGTGTGGGAGGATACATGACCCTTTCATGAGGCAAGCTAAAATTCCAGCATTTAGACCGAATGAATGAAAGAAAGGATTAATGATTAGATAGCGATCCCCTTGTTCAAGTCCGATAATGTCTGCCCAATCGTTGTATCCCCGTACGATTGCAGTGTGGGTTAACATGGCTCCTTTAGGTGCCCCTGTTGTGCCAGAAGTAAACATAATGTGGCAGAGGTCCTCGCCAGCAACTGCGTCTTTACGTTGGGTAAATTCTTCTTCTGAACATCCGCTTGACCGTTCAAGGAATTCGGAGAATAGCGTAGTTGCGTGATTTTGATTTCCTCTGAGGATGATAATTTCATTTAGGTTTTTTTCGGCTTCGGTTTCTTTGAGCAATTCAACATAATTGATATCTAGAAAATCTGTCACTGCGAAAAGGATCTTTGCTTCTGTTTGTTCAAGTACGTATGCTGCTTCTCTTCCTTTGAATCTAGTGTTTATCGGTACTAGTACAGCGCCTGCTACGTGCACCCCGAGAGCGGCTACGACCCATTCCCATGTATTGGGTGCCCATATAGCTACTCGATCACCTGCTTGGATTCCAGTAACGATAAGTGATTTGGCAGCTTGGTGTATCGCTTGCCTTAGCTCGGTGAAGCTCCAGTCTACTTCTCCATCGACGAGTGCTTGCTGGTCGCCGTAGGTTGTACAAGATGCATCTATGAGTTCAGGTATGGTTCGCCAATTCGCTTCATCCATGGTGGTTAAGCCTATAGCGAGTTTCGGTGTCAAGCGAACAGAGCGATTGGTTCCTATTGGAGTCCGCCGTAGGTTCCACCAGCTACAGGGATAGCTGCACCGGTTATGTAACCTGCTTGTTCAGAACAAAGGAACGCCGCTATCTTTCCGAAGTCTTCTGCTGAACCTATTTTCTTTGCTGGAATTCCGTTTGCTAGATCTTCTAAGTTGGTGTCTCCGTATAGATCTTTGACACGGTTAGTGTCGTGGAATCCTGGCTGAATAGAGTTGACGGTTATTCCATCGGCAGCGACTTCCAATGCCAGAGTTTTTAAAAAACCTGTCGCTCCTGCTCTTGCTGTATTTGAGAGCATGATACTGGGTATCGGTTGACGAACGGAGATGGATGTAATTGCAAGGACTCTCCCCCATTCGTTATCCTGCATGCTTGGTACTGCTGCTTTACACATTGCAACAACTGACATTAGGTTAAGTTCTAAGGCTGAGAGATATTGGTCGATATCAGTTGACTCAAATGTTCCAGGTGGAGGTCCCCCCGCGTTTGTTACAAGAATATCAATGTCTGAGCCCAACATTTCGTTTGCTTTTTTGACAAGTTGCGTTGATCCTTCGACTGATGAGACATCTGCGTTGATCGGTATTGATTCCGGAATGTTTTCTGCAGCTTGGTGGAGTCTTTCTTCGTTCCGGCCAGAAATTACGACTTTGCAACCTGCAGCAGCTAATGCTTTTGCAGTTTCATAGCCGAGACCAGCAGAAGAAGCCGATACAAGCGCTGTCCGTCCAGCAATGCCTAAATCCATATGTAAATCGTAGCCGTTAGAAGGGGATTTTTCTCTCCCCTCTTTATTTGTTATGAATTATCTAATGCTCGCCCAAGAAGCACTCTTGATAGATGCCTTCTATAATCTTCCTGTCCATGAATATCAGATGGAGGAGATAGGCCGTCGTCAGCTAGGTCTGCTACATCAGAGTTTGCTTCTCCGGATTTGAGCGCTGCTTCAGCTGCTGATGCACGAACAGGTGTTGTTCCCATGTTGATCATCCCTATACCTGGGTTATCGCTGTGTTGAAGTGCGCACCCTACAATTGCCCAATCTTGGGCTCTGCGGTTGAATTTCTGGAAAGACCATTCTTGGCCTGTAAATTTCGGAAATTGTATTTCTGTTAAGAGTTCGTCTTCAGCGACAGCTGTTTCCCAAAAATCAGTAAAGAAATCGTCAGCTTCTACTTTTCTCTCTCCATTAGGTCCCGTAATTAGCAGACTTGCTCTTGTCGCTAGAACAACAGCGGGTAGGTCTGATGCTGGATCTCCATGGCATAGGGATCCACCTATTGTCCCCCTATTTCGTACTTGAGGGTCTCCCACATGTCCTGCTGTATGTGCCAAAAGAGGAATATGTTCTTTTAGGAGATCTGATTGTTCCACGAGCCGATGTCGGGTTAGAGCACCGACTGCTATATGGTCGCCCTTATCTTCTATGAAGGAAAGATCATTGATTCCTCCTATGTCAATAAGGACCTCTGGGTTTGCTAAACGGAGTTTCATGAGAGGAAGTAGCGAATGGCCGCCAGCGATGATTTTTGCTTCATCCCCATATTCTGCGAGCAGAGCTATTGCTTCTTCAGCAGAAGAGGCTGGTTTGTAGTCAAATTTTGCTGGAATCATGATCCTTCTCCAATTTCTACTGGGATCCCGTCTGGGTTTTCTGCAGCCCATTGAATTGATCTCACAATCATTTCATATCCGGTACAACGGCATAAGTTCCCCTCAAGGTGCTCTCGGATCTGCTCCTCGGAAGGATTGTCGATTTCGTTTAGTAGAGCAGTTCCCGCCATAAGCATGCCCGGCGTGCAATACCCGCATTGAAGCCCATGCTCTTGCCTGAAGCCTTCTTGAATTGGCGTATATGGTCCATCAGGTGGTGCTAGCCCTTCAACGGTTTGAACTTCTTGATTAGTTGCTTGGACTGTCAACACTGTGCATGATTTAACGGCTTCTCCATTGAGTAAGACCGTGCATGCTCCACAGTTTGAGGTATCACACCCAACGTGTGTTCCTGTTAGCTGGCAATCTTCCCTAAGGAAATGTACGAGAAGTGTTCTGGGGTCCACTTCAGTCTCGTGTGACTTTCCGTTGACTGTGATTTTTATGGGAAATGTCATTTTGCACCTCCTTGGAGAATTCTCCAGATTTTTTGTGGGGTTGCGGGCATATCAACGTGGGTAACGTCTAAGTGTCGCAACGCGTCAACAACAGCGTTGATAACTGCTGGTGGTGCGCCGACAGAACCGGACTCTCCAATTCCTTTCGCTCCAAGGGTGTTATTGGGTGTTGGCGTGCTAATTCTGCCAGAGGTAAAGGTTGGGAGTTCTGGAGCTGCCGGTATGAGGTAGTCAACAAACGTTCCTGTCGTTGGCTGTCCGTTCTCATCATATTTGACTTCTTCATAGAGTGCTTGTGCAATTCCTTGCGCAACCCCGCCGTGCACTTGTCCTTCAGCAAGCATGGGGCTGATTACTGTTCCGCAATCATCAACAAGATACATGTCTCTCACTCGTGTATCGCCGGTCTCTTTATCTATTTCAACTACGCAACCATATGCACCCGAAGGAAAGCTGAAATTAGGAACTTGTTGAAGTACTGTCGTGTCAAGCGAACCTGGTTCCATTTCTTCTGGTATTTCTAGTGGCCTGAAGCTCGTCCATGCGACTTCGGCCCAACTTACGGTTTGTGCTGGAGTGCCTTTCACAGAGAAGTTTCCATCTTCTACTGTTAAGTCTTCAGGATTCGCTTCTAGCAGGTGGGCTGCTACTTGTTTAGCTCGTTCTACAATTTTGACGGAAGCAGTTTTGACTCCTTCACCTCCAACAGCAACAGCTCGAGACCCGAGAGTTCCTATTCCTTGTGGGATCGTTGCCGTATCGCCGTGCCGAACAGATATTTTGTCGAATTCTATACCAAGATAATCTGATGCGATTTGTGCGAATGTAGTTACGGTCCCTTGCCCGTGAGGGGAAGCCCCTGTGTAAATAATTGCTGATCCATCGGGTTGTATACGAACCTGAACTGATTCCCAGGATCCTAGATGGCCGAATCCTTCTAAAGAACCAGGAGGCCCGAACCCTGCTATCTCTAACCAACTTGCGAAACCTACTCCTAGAAGTGGCTTGCCAGGGTCTTCACGGTTCTTTTCTTGTTCATCTCGTATAGCGTCGTAATCCATAATGTTGAGGAGTTCATCCATACAGCCAGCGAAATTTCCGCTGTCATAGACAGCTATTTCGGAGTGCGTAGCGTATGGGAAGTTTTCTGTAGGGATGTAATTTCTTCGCCGTACTTCAACTGGGTCTATTTCTAGTGAATACGCTATTTGATCTATAGCTCTTTCAATTAGGTAGCTAGCTTCAGGTCTTCCAGCTCCTCTGTATGCCGCCACGGGAGTGGTGTTAGTAACAATATTTTTCCAAGCAACTGATACGTTTGGAATCATGTAGCAACCAGCCGCCATAGTTGTTGTGAGTGCTGGCAACCCCATGCCTGTGGGGTCTGCGTATCCGCCTTGATCTTGGTAGACCATGACTCTAAGAGCCAGTATCTTTCCTTCGTCATCAAAGGCGATATCAACATCTTGTTCTTGCGCTCGGCCGTGATACATCTCTGTCATGCATTCGCTTCGGGTTTGCGTGTATTTGATCGGCCGACCCAACAGCTTTGAAAGGGTTGGGGCAATGAATAATTCCGGAGTGAAATTAACTTTCGCACCAAATCCGCCGCCTACATCGGGTGTGATGACTCGACATTGATCTTGGGCTATCCCCAACCATGAACTTACGGTATTTCGTAGGTGGTGGGGAGCTTGGAAGCTTGCCCATAATGTTAATCCCGATGGTCCGTAGTCGGCGAGGCACACGAGAGGTTCCATTGGCGCAGGGGCACATCGATTGTTGACAATGTGCATTGAGACGCTATGTGGGGCAGCATCAATAATTTCTTGATGCTCATCGGGGCTGGGGACTTCCATAACCACATTTGAACCAATTGCTTCGTAAAGGAGTGGCGCATTGTCTGCCATAGCTTCATTGACGCTCGTTACTACTCCTAATGGCTCGTATTCAACAAAGACCAATTCAGCGCCATCTGCAGCTGCGTAGCTGTTTTCTGCTACAACAACAGCGATCGCTTCACCAACGAATCGTACTTTTTCTTTGGCCAAAGTTGGGCGTTCAAGTCCTGGCACTCCAGGAAGGGGTGCGAGTTCAAGGTTTTCGGCAGTCCAAACACCAATGACGCCTTCGCATTCAAGCGCAGCACTAACGTCGATAGCCTTGATTTGAGCATGTGCTTCTATGCTTCGGACAAACACCATGTGTGCTGTTCCAGCAATTTTTACATCATCAACGAATTGACCTCTACCGCTAATTAGGTTGGGGTCTTCTTTTCTAACGACCCGTGCTCCTACAAGTGACATGTATTTACTCCCCCATCTTTGTCATGAGGTTAGTATCAAGACATACAAAGTTCCAATGCGGGTCAAGAATTCATATTTCTTTTGCTATCGCGTAGACTCATCCTGTGACGCCAGCGATTCTTGCTTTAGAAACTGTTAGCCAGCCGTACCGGTTGCTTCATTATTCCCATACTGGGAGTGGGCTAGGGTACGGAGAGGAAGCAGTTGCTGAGTTAGGGCTTGACCCAAAGAAAGTTTTTAAAACTCTTTTAGCTGAACTACACAATGGTGAAATCGTAGTTTGCGTTGTTCCTGTGTCTTCTCTCTTGAATTTGAAAGCTTTGTCCAAGGTAACGAAAGTCAAGAGAGCCATTATGGCCCCAAAATCTATAGCTCAGAAACGAACTGGATATGTTCTTGGAGGCATATCTCCTTTTGGCCAAACCCGCTCACACCGGACTTTTGTTGATGAAAGCGCTTTAGGTTTCGATGAAGTTTACGTGAGCGCTGGTAAACGGGGTTTGGAAATATGTGTTGCTCCTGAAGCTTTTTCTGCGCTTCTTGGAGCATCTTTCGTTACACTCACTGTCCATGAGTGAAGAATCCCCCGATATGCACTTATCTAAGGATGAATTTCAGAATTACGGTTACCAACTTGTTGATTGGCTTGCAGAATATTTTGACAAGATTGAACAATACGAGGTTCTGCCTTCAATAGAACCTGGGGATATCAGAGAAATGCTCCCAGACTCGGCTCCTGAAAAGGCTGAGTCAATGGACGAGATCATAGCTGACCTTGACCGAGTTGTAATGCCGGGAATGGCACATTGGCAACATCCTGGATGGTACGCTTTTTTTCCGTCAGGGGCTTCTCCTGTTTCTGCTTTGGGTGAGTTCGTAGCTGCTGGTTTAGCAACCCAAGGAATGATGTGGTCTACCGCTCCTTCTGCTACTGAAATAGAAAACACAGTTTTAGATTGGTTGGTTGATTTACTTGGACTACCCTCTTCTTGGAAAATTAATGAGGGCCCCGGTGGGGGTGTTATTCAGATGAGCGCTTCCGATTCAACTCACCTTTCGCTTGCTGTTGCTCGACATCAATTAGAGATAGCAGGAATTGATGGCAATTCACTAGTTGTTTATGGCTCCTCTCATGCGCATTCCTCTATTGAGAAAGGGGCTCGTATAGCGGGCTATAAGCACATACGTTCAGTTCCGGTAACGCAGTCATTTGATATGGATGCTAATTCTTTAGCTCAGTTAGTATCCGAAGACATCAGGTCTGGCCTTGTTCCAGCGTGGGTCTGTTCTTCTATCGGAACAACCAACACAACAGCGATGGACCCTATTCGCAGAATTGCTTCTATCGCCGCTGATAACGGAATGTGGCATCATGCCGATGCTGCGTACGCTGGAAGCGCAATGATCTGCCCGGAGTTTCGTGAACTTCAGGATGGCGTTGAACTTGTTGATAGCTATACTTTCAACCCTCACAAGTGGCTTTTGACGAATTTTGATTGCTCGATCTTTTGGGTTGCTGACCGCTCTAAGCTAGTTCAGACTCTTAACATTTTGCCACCATATCTTCGCAATGAAACTGAGGAGAATCCAGCAGCTATTGATTACAGAAACTGGCATGTTCCACTGGGAAGACGTTTCAGGGCATTAAAACTTTGGTTTGTGCTTCGATCATATGGATCTGAGAACTTACGAGCCTTTATTCGATCACATGTAGCATGGGCGACTGAACTAGAAAAAAGAGTAAACGATGATCCGCGGTTAGAACTTACAGCACCCAGAACCTTAGCTTTAGTGTGCTTTCGCCATTCGGGAGGAAACGAGTCAACAAAGGCATTAGTAGATGCCATTAATGCCAGTGGATCAGCTTACGTTACTCCTTCAGTTATTGATGATGTGTCATATATCCGAGTTTCGATTGGATCGACATGGACTAAACAGCGTCACGTTGAAGACCTATGGAACTTGATTGATGCTAATGCTGGACCGAGATAGGTTCAAGGAAGCAGATGGGTAAGCGAACTGCGGTAGTTACAGGTGCTAGTCGTGGAATAGGGAAAGCATCTGCCATAGCTCTTGCCAAAATGGGGTTTGATGTAGCGATCACTGCTCGAACTATGTCAAAAGAGGACCAGTCTCCTGAGCCATCTGGGCTAAGTGCCAAAATGCTTCCAGGTTCACTTGAAGAGACTGCAGAAATTATACGCTCATTTAATGTACAAGCTTTCCCTACCTATATGGACCTTATGGAAAGAGATGATTTGGTCCCCACAGCTGAAGCAGTTATTGAATCTTTAGGGAGCGTTGACGTTTTGCTGAGTAACGCCGTGTATAGCGGTCCTGGAAATTACGGCAGGTTCTTGGACAATGACCTTGACGGTGTAGCAGATCGGATTTTCGGCAATGTTACTGCTCAAATGTTTTTTCTTAAACCAATTCTTGCTTCCATGGTGGAACGAGGAAGAGGAACTTTATTATTCATGACGTCAGCTGCCGCATATGAATCGCCTTTCGCTATGCCAGGCAAGGGTGGTTGGGGGTCAGCATACACAGTGTCCAAGGGTGGCTTTCACCGATTAGCGATCCAACTTGGATACGAATATGGGATAGATGGCATTACTACGCTGAATCTTCAACCGGGACTAGTTGCAACTGAGAGAGTAAAGATTGTTCGTGGACCAGTTGAGAACGTTGCTTCGTTAGGGGTAGAGCCTGAGGTCATTGGAGAAGTGGTTGCTCATATTGCTTCCAATACGAGCGACTATATTTCCGGTGAAACCATTCAACTTCAAAATGTCGCTAAAGAACTTGGTTTGATACCAAGTTCGGATTTTTAAATGCTGACGAATTGCGCATATTCGTTTACGGATTCAAGAAATTCAGATCTCGTTGCTTCATATTCTCTACCGATTGAGCTGAGCATGACGGGGATATGGGTAACTCCTATTTCTGACAGTTCCTCTACGCGTTCTAAATATTTTTGAGAATCCCATTTTTCTGATCCGAACCTACCAGCGTCCCAAGGTTCAATGGAAATGCATGGCTTTCCTTTCTTCCCATACCGTTCCCATACTTCCATAAGGTCATTGATTCTTTTTGCTAAAGCGGCCATATCCGTAATTGCGGTTGTTTTAACAAATTTTTCTATTCCTTTAGGAGTTGCCATTGGAATCCACCCTTCTCCGAAACGTGCAACGCGTTCTAAAGCGTTCTTAGAATTCCCACCAACCCATATCGGAGGTGAAGAAGCGCCAGTTCGTTGAATAGGGGTTGGTAGCGAAATGATTTCATTAGCTTCAAAGTTTTGGCCTTTGCTTGAAATTGGATTCCCGGTCCAAGCTTGCTTCATGACTTCAAGGTGGTCGTTAAGTAGTTGTCCTCGGTTCTGATAATCAACTCCCGCTGCTTGAAATTCTTCCTTGAGGTAACCCGCCCCAACCCCAAGAATGAGGCGTCCGAATGAAAGGTTGTCAAGGCTTGCAACCATTTTTGCTACTAAAAATGGGTTTCGATATGCGACGATGTAAAGATTGGTCAGTAACTGGATTTTCGTTGTCGCTGTTGCTACAGCTGCCAAGGTAATCATTGGGTCAAGAGTGTGATGGCCGCCAGTGTCCAAAAATGACTGTGGTGGAGCAGGGTGGTCTGTTACAAAAACTCCTGAATACCCAAGTTTTTCAGCAGTGGTTGCCATTTCAGCAATTGCATGACTGGTTCCGAACTGGTCAATAGATTCAACATGGTCTGTAGGTAAACCTAGGATATAGCGCATCTTGACCTCTATAAATTAGAACTGTGTTCAGTACTCTTACTTCCGACTTTATTACAAGAATATGCTTTTAAGTTAGGATGCCCTATGGACAAACTCAATATTGGCCAGAATACAAATTCAGAAAAGAAGATTTCTTCTGATTCTAAGATCGTGGATTTTGGGCCTTCTATTTCCTCAGAAGGTGCAAGTGGATTATTCCCTGGTGAATCTTTCCATGATTGTTTACGATCACTTCGCGAGTCTGGGCCAGTAGTCCCCGCAGAACTTCTTGGAATCCCTTGCCATTTGATCACTAGGTATAGCGAGCTTGCATCAGCTTTTAGCGACAACGATGGATTTCCAGCTGGTCCAACTTATGCGGCATCCATTGAACCTTGCCAAGGTGTAACGTTTGAAAGTACAGATGGAGGCGAGCACAATACTTTACGTTCATTATCAACACAGGCGTTACGCTCTCGACCCATAGGGCATTTCGCTAAATCTGATATCGCTCCGATAGCTGATGACTTAATTGATGACTTTCTTGATGATGGCGGTGGCGACCTAGTGGAGTTATTTACATCTAAGTTCCCGTTCTATGTCTTTGGCAGACGAATGGGGTTACCAGATGATTTACGTGATCAATACTTCCGATGGAGCTTTGACATTCTGGGGTATCCAAGGAATCCACAGCTTGGCTTGTCTGCGGCTGCAGAATTGACATCGTATGTTGAACCAGTTCTGGTTCAACGACGAGAATGCCCTACTGACGACATGTTGAGTTCAATGATTATTACAGAAAAGGGCGATCGCTCATTGACCAATGAAGAAATTCTTAGTCATGTCCGTGCCATTTTCGCTGCTGGTGCTTCAACCACTCATCATGGTTTAGGCAACACTCTTTATGCTTTGCTGACAAACGATGAGGCCATGGAGCGTTTACGCACTGCGCCAGAAATGATTCCATTTGCCGTTGATGAGATGCTTCGGTGGGAACCACCTATTGGCGTTCTTCCCCGTCTCGTTCCATTTGACACTGTCATCGCTGGGGAGAGTTTCTCAAAGGGTGAAATAGTACTTATGGGCATCGCATCAGCCAACAGAGATGATCGTTTATATTTCAATCCCGATGTTTTTGATGTTGCTCGTGAGCCTAAGCGTGTCCTCACCTTCGGCTTGGGATCCCATCATTGCCCAGGAACGCATCTTGCCAAAGCACAAATATCTGTTGGAATTGAGAAGCTTCTCGCACGTCTTCCTAATCTACGCTCAACAGATTTAGAAATTTCTCTACCAGTAGGTTGCATCCTTCGGGGACCGGTTTCACTTCCTGTGTCTTGGGGTTAGCGAAGTTACGCTGGGGTCCATCCAGTTAAGAAATCATCTAGAGGAACACCAAATGTTCGTAACGCCATTGAGACAAGTGTGTATTGACCGATAGTAAAGACTAAGTCCATAAGTTGTTTTTCATCCCAATGGTCTCCGAGAGATACCCAAGTTTTTTCACTTATTTTTTTCTCATAGTGGAGTTCGTCTGCTGCTGTGAGAATTAATCTATCTAGATCGTTCCAGTCCCCTTCAGGTCCCTCTTTGATGCGTTCTATCTCTTCGGGTGTTAACCCTGCATCAGTTCCTATCACCTTATGCTGGGCCCATTCATACTCTGCTTCGCACAACCAACCGATTCGAAGAATGGCTATTTCCCGTTCCCTTGCAGGAATAGTTGATTTGAAGAGGACATGGTTTGAAAAGACTAGCCAGCGCCGAGCCAGATCTGGGTGCCGTGCCAAGGTTAGAAAGATATTCCATGGCCTTCCCGCATCAATCATGGGTTGGAGGACTGCTTCTGCTTCTGGTTCAAGCTTGTTTATATCTAAGGGTTTAATCCGCGGATTATCCATTATCTGTCTCCTCTTTATCGTTGCTTGTTTTCGGTCGTAGAAGATATGCCACTCCCATAAGGGCTACAACGCCGATTCCAAGTAGGAGCCATGTAACATTATTTCCCTTAGGTTCTAGAAGTTCAAACGCATAACCTCCGTCATTAAGGTCACCATCAAGTGAGGTGACCATATAGCGGACAACGTATTGTCCGGGTTCTGGCAATTCAGGTACTTCTGCTTTTATTACAAAGTCAGAAACGAAAACCGTTTCTGAGATAGGAATATCTTTTCCTTCTCTGATAGTTGCCAGATAGATTTTTGCTTTTCCATCATTAATGAGTTCACTTGCGAAAATAAGTTTAATTTCATCTAGATCAGTTACTTTGCTCGCACGTTCAGGCGTTGAATCAAGCAGCGTTGTGTGAGCGTGAAGTGGTATAGATCCTACGAGACAAAACACGAAAATAGTCAGGATTAGAAATTGGATTCTGTGTTTCGTGTTATTTCTCACAATTTGATTCAATCACAGTATCTCTGAGGGTGCGCATTCAAGTTTCTATTAGTTGTTTCTATTAGTTTCAGTTAGAGTTCGCTCATGGAATATGTGACAAATCTTATGGATGTGAGCGTTGACCCCGGTGAGTGGGGCCGGCAACGTGAAGATGAAGGGTGGCATGTTCTTTCAGTTGCGGACCACTTCTATACCGATCATCGCCCTTTCCCCCATGTGTGGGTAGCCGTAACAGCGATAGCTTCTGCAACTAGTCGCGTAAAAGTCACTACCTCGTTTGTGAATAATCTCCTAAGGTCCCCTGTTGAAGTCGCACAAGCTGCCTTACTTTTACACAAGGTGAGTTCTGGTAGGTTTGAGCTCGGACTCGGTGCTGGTTGGGCACAAGGTGAAGTTGTGGACGCTGGAATGGAATACCCGATTCCACGCGATCGCGCCGGCATGTACATTGAAGCAGTTCAGATTGTTCGTTCATTATTAACGGAGGGGACTTGTTCTTTCGAAGGAAGTTATTATTCGGTTGATACAAAGAACTTGGGTCCCTTAGGTGACCAATCACCATTGTTGATTGGTTCAGTTGGTGGGCCTCGAACCATTCGTGAAGTAACCCCCTTCTTAGACAGAGTCGAGATTAAAGCTTCAAGCGCTTCCACACGTGGCGGGAGACTAGACATGGAGGTCTTGGCTGATGTTACAGATAGCCACCTTCTATCGATGATCGAAAAAGTGCGGAATATTCGTCCTGGTATTAAATTAGGAATGTTTGTTCTTTGCAATGCTGGAACAGATCAGTTCACCAAAGGTATCGAAGCGAAAATGGGCGATGGGCTTTACAGCCGCTTTTTTGGAAGCCCAGAAAAAGTAGCTGATGGGCTAGGATGGCTTGCCGAACAGGGCATTTCTCGGGCGCAACTCAGCCCATTTGATGACACGAGCTTGGACCGCTTAGCTCCGCATTTACTCTAATTGCGCTAAGTCAATACCGCATCCGATAAATGCTTCAATTAATTCTCCAAATATTTCCGGTGGCGCATCGCCGGTTTCTAATGCTCCGGAAGTGAATACATCTATAAGGGTACCTGTTAAGCTTCCGGCCAAGCACTCAGCTTGAGATTGATCAAGACCTAAATCATCTTTGAATGAATTCACCAATATCTGGGGGCATGCCTCAAGGACTCCTACGAAGAAATCAGCCCCGGATTCATCACTTAATTCATCTCCGCTAAAGGCTCCTTGTAAGAAGCTAGACCATTGTTCATCGCTAAGTCCTTCTGCTATGCATTCTGCATCTTCCATGCTTAAAGGTGGACCGTCATCTAGGTCTTCATTCGAAAGTTGAACTAGTAAGGTTGCCAATCCAGATTTCCCGACACAGTCAACTATTCCGTTTATGAATGCAACCTGTACCTCAGCGGGAAGAACCTCAAAGTCATCGCTGCCTGAGTCTTCAGTGATCCCTAGCTCAATGAGTCTGTCCAACCCAATCTCATCAACAACAGATTCAGTGATGCATAGACCTTCATCTGGGAATGGAAATTCAGGATCTGAAGCCAGTGAGGCTGCTAACGCGCCAGCGAATGCTTGTTCCCCTGAACTGGAACTATCTGCTTTCTCTGAAGCCGGACTTGACGCCGAAGCCGAAGAACTAGAAGACTCATCCATGCTTGTGACTGATCCAGCATCGTCGCCGCCACAAGCAGGTACGACTACACATAAGGCTAATAACGCAAACAGTACTTTTTTCATTGAAAACTCCTTTAACCCAATTAAGACTACTGAAAAAGTCTCTACCCCGCAGTGACCCTAAAGCACAAAAGGAAGAACTTTATCTTCAATTAAATGAAGTGACTCCCAAGCTATTTCTGGTGGCATTCCGCCACATAGGGGTTGCAGGGAGAGTCGGTGGTATTGAGAGATTAGCGATATAGCTTCGTCAGGGGTAACGATTCGGTAAGATCCCTTTTCTTCTCGTAATTCAGTAATGGTTGTTGCGTGGCTCAGGCTGGCTGAATTGTTAAGCTCTCCCATCCATTTTCGGTATTCCGTTGCATCATGAAGCATGTACGGACCGTATTGTTCCCATGCTTTCTCAAGGTCTTCAGCGACAAAGATTGTTGTGGGTGCCCCCTCTTCTGGCCCCATCGTCATTCCGGTCGAATTTCCTACACGTTTGGCTTCAGCATCATAAAAGTCACTCATTGCCGTATCTGTTGTTTGTGGGAAAAACATTATTCCGAGTCGTGCAGCTCGTTCTGCAGCTGCTTTACTTCCCCCTCCGTAGGCAATGACGGGTCCACCCTTTGTGAAGGGTTCGGGATGAACACGTATGCTACGCCCACGCCATTGAAATTTTTCACCAGCTAAAGCTCTACGGAGAACCAAAATCCGTTCCTCAATTTCTTGGCCTCTTTTTGATTTATTAACACCGAACATTGCATATTCTTCGTCCCGGTATCCAAGTCCGATGGTGTACCCAATCCGGCCTCCACTTAGATGGTCAAGCACCGAAATATCTTCGGCGAGTTTTATCGGGTCGTACATGAGGAGGAGCAGTGCACCAACATTAAAAGTGAGAGTATTTGTCCGTGCGGCAGCGGCCGCAGCGAGAATAAGAGGAGAGGGAAGGTATCCGTCGGGAGAGGTGTGATGTTCGGAGAACATCGCTGTGATGGCACCATTATGTTCGCCCCATTCGCACATATCCAAAGCGGCTTCATAGAGTTCCTGCATTGTTGAGGGACTGCCAGGTTTAAGTCTGAAATCAAATCGTAGGGAGAGCATCTCAATCCTTAGATATCTAGTTTCAGGACTCTGGCAGCGTTCTCTCTTAAAAACTTTGCCCAGACATGATCACGGAATGGGACGTTTGGAAGCTGCTCGAAGATCGTATCTATGTGAAGTCCCATCGGGAAATACCCTGCGTATATTATTTTCTCAGCACCTCTGGTATTTGCATAATCAATAACTGCCTGCGGATAGTATTTGGGGGCAAAAGCAGATGTTGAGTAGTGAAGATTTGGCCATTTAAGCATTAATTTCACTGCCAGTTCTTCCCATGGTTCGCACCCGTGACGGGTTACAAAACGTAAGTCAGGAAAATCGTACATGACCGCGTCTATGAGTTTCACATGCTGTGCTCCAAATGGAACGCGAGGCCCTGGAATACCTGCACAACAAAATATGGGGATATCTAATTCAACACATGTTGCATAAAGCGCATACATTTTGGGGTCATCAATAGGGACTTGCGGAGTGCGACCAGCGGGAAATGCTGAGATAGCGTGTATATACCCATCGGCATGAAGTTTCTTAATGTTCATGATTGATCCCATAACATTGTTTGGGTCGGGTTCATGACAGCCAATGAACCTATCTGGGTGGTTATCAATAGCATCGCGGGCATCTGATCTTTCTTTACCTGGCCCAACTCCAACCATGGCGATTTCTATGTTGTGTTTTTCCATATATGGAAGAAGTAGCTCTGCGCCTTGGAGGGGTTCAGGTTCCTCTTCGAAGTTGCGTGCTTGTTCGCTCCAGGGAACATCTTTGAACATATATTGGGCGGGAAAGTTGAATCCTTCAGTTTCTTTGTCTTTCATCCCTGTGAGGTTGGTGTAGTTAAGTTTCGCTAGTTTTCCAGCGCGCGTACCGATCATAGTTTCAACTACTCGAATATCTTTAGGGAATCCCATTCTTAGTATCCCTTCATTTCTTGTTTTAGACTGCTGGGCCTTGTTAATTCTCTACTTTTCCGACGCGATGGTTTTCAATTACTGGTCCCCCAACCCACCCACATAGTTGCGGGTCACATTCTCTTAATTCGCCTTCTATCCACGAACCATCAAGACGGAATAAGCCTTCTTTGTCTCCATCAGTTACACGTATGTTTCCATCTTCTGTTTTGACATAAAGGGCTTTAGAAAATGGGTGTACTAATCCATGCGACATTAGACGTCCTCCCCGCACCATTCGCTAAGTTTGTGATGCAACCACCGGACTTTTGATTCTTGATAGTTACTTAGTACAACCCCTGTTCTATGAGTTGTCTCAAGTCCAAGTTGAACCTTAGCCATATTAAAGACGTCTTGGTCAAAAACTTTACCTAACGTATCTAATTCTTTTGCGTCACTGAAATTTTCTTCATCGCTGAGCCAGTGAATAGGAGCTGGGTCTGGTTTCTCACCCTCTAGGTACGGAGCAAGAAAAATACATTCCATAATAGAACTTCTATGATCATCACCATTGGGGCGGAAACGATAAACGATCCTGTTGAATGCACCCCATGGATGAAAATTCGGGAAAAGCGTGTAGTCAATGCTGTCCATCATTTCTGCATCCGACATGGAATCAACCCAATCTCCCGCCATTGGCCTCCATCGATCTCTCGACATTTTGGCGGCATGAGCGCGCATCGTTGTTCCCTCTGGAATTTTTATTGGTGTTTCTTGGTCGTAGCTCGTGTCCAGCATTGACCGCAACTGGTCGTCCTCTGAAACTTCATAGTCAAGAAGAGGCTCAGGAGTACCACCTGGGCTGATAACACGAGCAAAATTGTCCCAAATATCTACCTGAGAATTAGTAGAACCTAAGTAGGGCATGATTTGCGGGTGCGTTGCATTTACATGAAATGCTTCACAAAACGCTTCTTGGGCTATTTTCCAATTCGCGTAAATAACCTTTGCGACATGAGCCTGTTTGTAACGCCGCTCAAGGTCCCAAACCTGGAAATGGTCATCAAGGTCTCCAACAAAGTCCTCAAGAGATCCTGCATTAGGGTCTGGGTTTATGAAAACGAACCCTGCCCAAACACCTACCTGAACCTCAGGGAGCTTAAATTCTTCTGCTTCAACATGTGGAAAATCCCATTTTGCTGGCACATCTTTAAGTTGCCCATCAAGTTCCCAAGCGAAGCCATGAAATGCGCATCGTATTTCTGAGCATCGACCACCGTAATCTTTGAGTTTCCTTCCACGGTGTAAGCAAGCATTTGGGTAGGCCTTGATCTCATCTTTACTGCTGCGCATAACGATATAGCTTCGACCAACTATCTCATAGACGTAATGGTCGCCAGCCTCTGGAATCTCATCAGCACGGCAAGCGTATTGCCATACCTTTGACCAGAGATTTTCTTTTTCAATCTCATGCCATTCACGAGTTGTGTACCGAGTGACAGGAAACTCATCTGGGCCGAAACTCTGGGTAGATTCCAGCCTAAGAACATCAGGTACGGGATGCGTATCCTCGTCTAAGAGTTCCTGATACGTAATACCTGGGGACCTTTCCGAAACATCACGAACTATTGCCACGATTTCCTCCTGCACGGACTTACAAACTTTATATTCTTCACTGTACAACATGTATTTTGGGAACAGTAATTTAAGAAAAAGCTATTGAAATTAAGCTCTTGGCTCCGGAAGAAGATGACGTTCTGACTCGTGTTCTGCCAAGATAAATGCAAGACTCTTATCAATGTGAACAAAGGGGAAGTCTTATGACTGAAGTTAAAGGTTCGATTCTTGGCAACGCCGTTCTCCGTCGTGAAGATCCAACTCTTCTTACTGGGGAAGATAAATATTTTGATGATATGGAAATTAATGGTTTGGGATACGTCTACTTTGCACGATCGCCAGTCGCCCATGCCAACATTATTTCTATAGAAACTGCCGATGCAAAGGCTATTGATGGTGTTGTTGATGTATGGACAGCAGACGATTTAGATCTCGCTCCATATCTTGGTTTCCCAATGTTTCCTCCTCATTTCGCTAGGCCACCATTAGCGAAAGGAAAAGTACGGTTAGTGGGCGATATTATCGCTGTGGTTGTAGCTGACTCATTCTCTGCCGCCGCTGATGGCGCTGCAGCTATATGGATGGATTATGAACCGCTTCCGGCAGTAACTGACCCAGAAAAAGCCCTAAAAGAGGATGCTCCGATTCTTTTTGAAGAGAATGAATCAAATCAGTGTTTCGAAACCGGAATAGGATTAGAGGATGGCGATCCGAATGAGGGGGCTGACCACATAGCTAAAGTTCGAATCGTGAGTCAACGCCTTGCTGGCGTCCCTCTGGAATCTAACGGCATTATCGCAGTCCCCGAAAATGATGGGACTTTAACTGCTTGGATCCCGAGTCAGAACCCTATTTCGGTGCGTGAAGCATTAGCAGCGCAATTGGGTATGGAGCAATCAGACCTTCGAGTCGCAGCTCCGACTGTTGGAGGTGGTTTCGGACCTAAAGGCGGTGTTTACGTAGAACACGTTATTACGTCGGAATTGGCGAGACTACTAAAACGACCTTTGAAGTGGACGGAGTTACGAAGCGAGAACATGCTTTCTCTCGCTCATGGGCGTGGAATGATCATGTACGGGGAAATGGGATTTTCATCAGATGGGAAAATAGTTGGATTAGATGCCAGCGTTATTGCTGATGCAGGCGCCTATCCTGCGATTGGCGGATTCTTAACCTTTTTCACGCAAACAATGATCCAAGGTGTTTACGATATCCCCAAGATCCGCTACCACGCTCGTAGCGCTGCTACAAATACCACCCACACAGCTGCCTACCGTGGAGCTGGTAGGCCGGAAGCGACTCAACTACTTGAGCGCCTCATTGATGTAGCTGCTGATGAACTTGGGCTGGACCCGGCTGAAATACGAAACAAGAATTTCTTGGCTGAAGATGCATTCCCGCTCACAACTCTTGGCGGAGCGAATTACGACTCAGGGGATTATGCTTTGGCACTCGACAGGGCGCTCAATGAAGCAGATTATGATTCACTGCTCGTCGATCAAGCAAAACGTCGCTCCGAAGGCGGACCAAAACAATTAGGAATTGGTCTTTCAACATATGTTGAAGTCACTGCACCTGCGGGTCTTCATATGGAGTATGGGGCAGTTGAAGTCAACGATGATGGCACAGTTACTGCTCGAGTTGGAACTAGCGCCCATGGGCAGGGGCATATAACGGCATTCTCAATGATTATCTCGGAGATGCTCGGCGTTGCAATGGACAATATTACTATCTTGCAGTCTGATACTGATGAGATTCCACGTGGCCAAGGGACTATGGGTTCCCGTTCTTTGCAAACTGCTGGTTCAGCTATCCACGTCGCAAGCGAAACAGTACTAGGTAAAGCGAAAGATCTCGCCGCACATCTACTTGAGGCAAATGCTGAAGATATCGTCACTGGCGAAGGTGGGTTGCATGTAGCTGGAGTACCTTCGAACTCATTGAGTTGGGCTGAACTTTCTAAAGCTTCTAATAACGAGGAGCGGAGGCCTGAGGGTATGGAATCTGGCCTGACTCATGAACTAGATTTTGACGGGACTGACTCTACTTTTCCATTTGGGGCTCATGTGGCAGTCGTTGAGGTTGATACCGAAACAGGTGGTGTTGAACTACTCCGTCATGTAGCTGTAGATGACTGTGGTCGGATTCTTAACCCCATGTTGGTGACTGGGCAACAACATGGCGGCATTGCTCAGGGGGTAGCTCAAGCTTTGTTTGAAGGAGTTTTCTACGATGATGAAGGTAATCCGGTAACAGGGAATCTGATGGATTATGCAATACCGTCAGCGGCTGAGTTGCCATCATTCGAGACGTACAATACTGAAACTCCTAGTCCTCGTAACCCACTCGGAGCGAAAGGAATTGGGGAATCCGGAACTATTGGATCTACTCCTGCAATTCAGAACGCTGTCGTTGACGCAGTAGCCCATCTCGGTGTGCGCCACATTGACATGCCTTTAACGTCAGTGAATGTATGGAATGCGATAAAGGAAAGTCAAGAAAGCTAATGGAAGACTCATCTTTGACGAGTCAGAGAGTTCTGATTATTGATTGTTTACTTTCCTACACTCGCGGTATTGACCGGCTAGACGCAGAGTACGTTTCATCAGCTTTTCATCCGGGTGCAATTTTGCATAATTACGGACCTGATCCAATGACAATTGAGGATTTCGTTGAATATGCCTTGCCTTCACTTCGAAACCGTTACGTGGCTACTCAGCACCGTGTTTCGAATATCCGTGTTGAGATTGTCGGGAGTAGAGCTCTTGTCGAATCGTATGTTCTTGCTTTCCATGTTGAGTCACGTAATGAAATAAATCGATTGCATACTTTTAATGGGCGTTATATT
>PAQG01000047.1 GCA_002709645.1 Acidimicrobiaceae bacterium | reverse complement strand
CTCCTTGTGGAGCTAAGGGGAATTGAACCCCTGACCTCTTCCATGCCATGGAAGCGCTCTACCAACTGAGCTATAGCCCCTCAATCTGACAATTTTATCTGGTTCCACCCTTTCCAAGACAGTAGATTGACAAATTACGGTTACCCAATTATTTCTATTGGCATGTCGGACCAAAGCTTGTCTAATTGATAATAAGCACGTTCTTTAGAGTCAAAAACATGAACAAGGAAATCCCCATAATCCATTAGAACCCATTTAAAATCCTGATTTCCCTCTATGCTTTTCGGACTTGGCCCGTTGTTCTGTTTTATTTGATCTTCTACTTCTTCGACGAGAGAGCGAACCTGCCTCTTATTATTTCCAGTAGTAATAACAAAGTAATCGGTTATACCTATTACTTCACCAACTTCAATAACAGCTGTATCTTCGCCTTGTTTGTCTTCAATGGCCTGCAAGGCTATACCTATCCAAGATGACTTCATATGTTGCAATCGTTTTGTTTCATCTCATTCAAGCTCCAAAGAATTCTTTCCTATTATTACCGTCACATCAATCGCGGTTTCCGAAATTGGGTCATAAGTAAGTTCAGCACCTACTAACGCGTTGGAAAAATCATCAACAACATCATTAAAATTTTTATCATGATAAATAATCTGAGTTCTATCCACTCCAAAAGATTCTGCATTTCCCAATAGCAATATTTGTGCACCACTTGCTACTAGGGGCGGCACATACACATTCGGGAGATCTAAACCGCCTACTCCATCAAGTATCTTAACTTTTGCTCTCGCCCCTTCGTAAGCAGCAATAGGAAATGGAATCATTTCTAAAATTGCGTTCTGGAGTATCGATGTATTAGTTGTAAAACTGAATTCTGGTATTTGCTGTTCAATTAGTTCTGCTTGGAATAGAACTAATTCCCCTTGCGATAACGCTGAAATCATGCGCATTAATTCTGGATGTTCGTTATTAGAAGTAGTTATATCACCGCTAAACGATGCTGCTGACTTTACCCAAGCTATCCAGAAATTCTGTTGGCGTAGCCAACGGTTATATGGTGACTCCCCTTTATTTTTCCATGATAGGAATTCCTCAATTCCTTCCGCAGGAATTGATATTTCACCCGCTTCAAAGACCACATTTAACTCTCCGTCTTCGGAAGTAGTTAAATCGTCATCAATCCGAACTGAAAGGTCACCGATGACTGAGAAATGCTTAGTCCAAAAATCATTTCCAAGCACTGACAGCACGTCAAACCCTACGTTCACATACGCGCCTAATGCCCGCTGTAACCCATTCGCTCCTTCCGTGCTATATATTTCTTCCAACGTTAAATCTTCTTCAATAACCAGTTCCGGTGGAAGGACTATTAACGAACCACCTATGTCGTTGGAAAATAGAGAGATAAGTGCAACTGAAATTAGATTTTCGGTTTCATCTTCAACTAGTGCTAGCAATGATGGTGTTGGGCTTACGTAGATTTCATATCCTGGAGCTGCAGGGTCAAGGATTACTTCGTTGAGCTCCCCGTCAGCAGAGTTTAATAACGCATTTGTAGCATCCAGAACGAAAAATGTTGCACCCCCAATTAGACACAGCAATGCGGATGGCACAGCCCACATCCACCAGCGCAGATTTTTAGCAATTTTTTTCAAAAGTCATTCACCATAAATTGAATTTTCCAAGATATACGATTTCACTTGATCAGGTAACAAACTACCAATTTCTAATCCATTTTTAAGGCGTTCCCTTATCTCCACTGAAGAAATATCAAGATAAGGTCCAGTTATTCTTACTGCTTTATCAAAAAAGTCTGGAAGGTCTCTTAACTGTCCAGGACGGTCCACAACTACTATTTCAGAGAATTCGTAGATTCGTCCATAATCTCGCCAAGATTCAATACCGAGTGCAGCGTCATAGCCAAGAATTAACTCTAAATCGGAATCAGGGTAAATTGACTGAAGGTTTTCAAGCGTTTGCGCTGTTACAGATTCTCCTCCAAGGACGATCTCCACATCCGAAGCTACTAAATTGTCATCGTTAACCAATAGAAGTTCAACCATTGCGAGCCGATCAGATACACCGGTTATAACTGTTTTTTCAGTTTTTTGCCATGGATCGTTTGCTACTACGTAAAGAATTTTTTCTAATCCACGTGTAGTGGAGAGAAATCGCCCAACTTGCAGATGCCCATGATGAGGAGGGTCAAAAGTGCCACCGAACACACCGATTACAGATTTCTTATCCACATTGCAAGTTTACAAGACTCCTGTTGAGTGCATACCAATACCTCAAATCCCATGAATTTATTCGAAATGTTAGGAATCTGCACAAGAAATGTTAGGGATTTACACAAATACTTGATTTTTTTCAATTTATCCATTACATTAGTTTTTGCTTTTATCCACCGATCCTACGGAGCGGTAAATGATGCGCGTGACGCGTCTGGTGAGCACAGAATCCAACAGCCCTGATCCCCCCCGATCCATTTAATGTGCTGTTGAAAAAAGATTAACCATCTTAAAAACCACCTCTGGGAAACCAGACCAACCCCCTTTAGCGAGAAGATATAAAACATGAGTGATTCAGTAGGCCAATATTTAAATGAGATAGGATTAGTTCCTTTATTAACCGCAGCAGAAGAACGCGAATTATCGCAGATTATTGAAAAAGGTGTAGCAGCAAGACAGCGCTTAGCAGATGGCGAGAAAGGCATTGAATTAAAGCGGGCAGACAGGAAAGCGGCTGAAGCTAAAGACAGATTCATCCGAGCAAACCTCCGCCTCGTAGTTAGCGTTGCTCGACGCTACCCTCTCCCAGCAGGTATGGAATTGCTTGATCTCATCCAAGAGGGAAACCTTGGCCTAGAACATGCTGTTGATAAATTCGATTGGCGTAAAGGTTTTAAATTCTCGACATACGCCACATTCTGGATACGTCAAGCTATAGGGCGAGCTCTTGACCAAAAGGCAAGCTTAGTTCGGCTCCCCGGAGACAGGTCTGCAAGTTTACGAGCCGCCCTCAGGCAAGTTTCAGGCGACGGCGATGAACTTGATGAAGAGCATGCTCGTTTACATAGGCTAACGACACCGACCTCTCTTGACAGAACTATCGGAGACGACGATAGTAACGAACTTGTAGATCTGCTCCCAGATGTTAATCCCGGTCCAGAACAAGCTGTTATGGAAGAGGCCCGGGAAACAATGGTATATGATCTTCTAAATGTCTTGGATGACAGAGCCCGTTATGCGGTTGAACAACGTTTCGGCCTCCAAGATGGAAGAAAGCGTAGCTACCGTGAAGTTGGAGAAGAACTAGGAGTTACTGCTGAAGCAGCCCGACGTCTGGTGAAGAGAGCAGTGAACATAGTTCGGGAAAGCGCTCCTGACCAGATGGATATTGACGCAGCATAAACCATTGAATTCGGTAACAATAACTAAATTTGGTTGTGTTATTCACAAATATCCGAGACAATTATTAGGTGACTAAACAATGGACTCCACAAACGTGGACTGAATTTCCTGTTGAACAGCAGCCAGATTGGCCCGACAATGCCGAGCTTGAGACTGTTTTAAAAGAAATATCTGAATTACCTCCACTGGTTTTCGCAGGTGAAGCTAGAACTCTGCAAGATCAATTAGGGCGTGTCTGCAACGGAGACGCGTTATTACTTCAAGCTGGAGATTGTGCCGAGTCATTTTCAGCACTTTCTGCGAATTCTATTCGTGATAAATTGAAAGTAATACTTCAGATGGCTGTTGCTCTCACGTACTCAACTGGGCTCCCAGTAGTTAAAGTTGGGCGAATAGCAGGTCAGTTTGCGAAACCAAGATCTAGCCCGACCGAGACAAAGGACGATCTTGAACTTCCTTCATTCCGCGGACATATTGTCAATGACGCTGATTTCGAGGCTGGAGCCAGAAAAGCTAACCCGCAGCGTCTACTACAGGCCTACCATCAAAGTTCCTCAACCCTGAATTTACTTCGTGCTTTCACACGTGGTGGTTTCGCCAACCTCGCTCAAGTTCATTCATGGAATCAAGAATTTGTAGCGAAAAGTCCAGCTGGAGCTCAATACAAGCAAATCGCCGATGGAATAACGGATGCTTTAGCATTCATGAACGCCTGTGGAGTTACTTCAGAAGACCACCCTGCGTTACATGAAGTCGATTTCTATACAAGCCACGAGGCTTTGTTGCTTAGCTACGAACAAGCTTTGACACGCCAGGATTCAATGAGCGGAGACTGGTATGATTGTTCTGCTCACATGCTCTGGATTGGCGAACGTACGCGCCAGCTTGATGGTGCGCATTTGGAGTTCCTTCGAGGAGTAAAGAATCCGCTCGGTTGCAAAATTGGGCCGAGCGCTACTGCAGACGAAATCATTAGCCTGTGTGAAACTCTAAACCCGGATCAAATTCCCGGTCGATTGACCTTAATCAGCAGAATGGGGGCTTCAAAAATCAATGATCTATTACCTGAGCTAATTCAATCTGTCCAAAGTTCAGACCACCCTATCGTCTGGGCTTGTGACCCAATGCATGGAAATACATTTACTGCGGACTCCGGTCTGAAAACACGAGAGTTTGATGATGTGCTTGATGAAACAAGGAGTTTCTTCAATATACATAAAGCTATTGGGACCTGGGCTGGTGGGATACATATAGAATTAACTGGTGACGATGTAACTGAATGCCTCGGCGGCGCAGATAAGGTTTCCGACGAAGATTTAGCCTTACGCTATGAAACAATGTGTGATCCCAGGCTAAATGCATCTCAAAGCCTTGAACTCGCTTTTCATGTTTCGGAACAACTACGAAACTAGATAACTCATACTAAGTTTTCAACAAAGGCTTCAAGTTGTTTGAGATTTCTAACTTCGAAAATTCCATTACAGTGATCACTATATTCGCTCACAATAGAATCACCCGTATCCCAGTAGCTTCTTGGTTCAGGGTTTAACCAGAAAACTTTTCTCGCTTTATCTTCTATTTCCTTTATTACCCAAGATTGAGATGCATGGTAGTTATTTCGAGCATCCCCAAGAATCATCACTGTCGTTTTAGGCCCTACATCTTTCCCATAACGCTCATCGAATACTTCAAAGGCATGGCCATAGTCAGAATGTCCGTCAACCCAGATAACGTCAGCTTCCGTGTTTACTCGATGAATCGCCTCGGTTATATCATCAACACCTTCAAAATAGTTTGTAACTTCGTCAAGCCCATCAATAAAAACGAACGATCGTACTTTTGAGAATTGGTTATTCAGCGCATAAACTAGATGCAGGGTAAATCGTGCAAATGCGGCTACTGAACCTGAAATATCTGCTATTACCATTATCTCCGGCTTGGATGGCTTTGGGTATTTAAATTTGGGGTCAGCAGGGACTCCCCCATAAGACAGTGATTGCCTTACAGTTCGTTTAAAGTCTAAAGGACCTTTTCTTCCATGTCGACGTTTTCTAGCCAACCGCACAGCCAATTTCCTTGTTAAAGGCCAAATGGCTCTTCTCAATGAGACCATTTCTTCACGACTAGCATGCATAAAATCAACATCTTCCGGAAGAGGTTTTCTCAGAGTTTTAGCCATGGCCTCTACTCCCCTATCTGCAACTAGTCTTCGGCGGATTTCAGCTTCTATTTCTTTTTTTAGTTGCTCAATTCGGTGCTCGTATTCATCTTTCCTTAATCGTTCCTCTAGAACATCTGATGTATCTACCGTATTCTGATCCTGTTCAAGAAGGCGTTGCAATACCCCATCGAGGTCAAGGTTTCGTAAAGTTCGGTATAGGTAGTATGTGCCTCCTACAGGACGTCCAGGTTCCATGCCTGCAAATCTTTGGACAGCTTGGCGTGCTACGGCGCGCATCATATTCTGATCCATTTTTGCTAGCGCTTGAAATAGCATTTCTGCTAATTGCTCTTGTGTTAGGCCTTCTTGACCACCTCCTTGCCCCGGCATTTGTCCACTCTGGTTATCATCAGACATCTCAAAGTCAGTTTTATCGCCGTCCCATTCTCCATCCTGCAATTCATATTCTTTACCACGTAAAGAGAAATAAACTTCAAAAACCGTTTCAAATGCTCTCCAATGGGCATGGTTTTTAACGAGAGTGGCTGCTAACGCGTATTTAAAGGTTTCCCTGTCATCAATTGGAATATGCTTAACTGCTTCCACTGCATCAAGGTTCTCGGTCAGGCTTACTGGTAATCCGGCCTCTCGTAACTCAACGATAAAACCATTCAATAATTCTAGAAGTGGGGAATGTTCCTCTAGATGTGCTGCGTCGGTCATTCTTCTTCTGAGTTTAATTCTTCATCGGTTGAGAATTCTTTAACTGCTTTTTCAATATCTGAACGATACTTTAAAAGAATATTCACCGTTTCGGTTGCTGTTTTAGCGTCAATATGTTCAACCCCTAGGTGAACTAGAGTTCGCGCCCAATCTAGGGTTTCGGATACTGAAGGTGCTTTTTTAAGTTCGAGTTCTCTAATCGTTCGCACAACTCTTGCGATTTGATCACCCAGATTTTGATTGATATCGGGAACTTTAGTAAGAATTATTTCTCGCTCCCTTTCTAAGTCGGGATAATCAATGTGTAAGAAAAGACAACGTCGTTTTAGAGCTTCAGACAGTTCTCGAGTGTTATTTGAAGTAAGGAAAACTAGCGGTATTTGACGAGCTTCTACCGTGCCAAGTTCTGGTATCGAGACTTGATAATCCGAAAGTATTTCCAGAAGCAATGCTTCTGTTTCAATCTCAACTCGATCAACTTCATCAATCAAGAGAACCACAGGATCTTCAGATCTAATCGCTTCCAGTAATGGACGTGTTAACAAAAACTCATCTGAGAAAATATCTTCCTCTAGATCTTCCCAAGTCCCTGAGTCTTCTGAATTTCTTTCTGCTTGGATCCTCAAAAGCTGTTTTTTGTAATTCCATTCATACAAAGCTTTTGATTCATCTAATCCTTCATAGCATTGAAGCCTGATTAGTCGAGATCCTGTCATTTCAGCAACGCTTTTAGCTAATTGCGTTTTACCTGTTCCCGCTGGACCCTCAACCAAAATTGGTTTTTGCAGCCGGTCCCCTAAATAAACAATTCCAGCAATCCCGTCATCTGCGAGATATTCGACTTTGCCGAGATCTTCTTGAACTGTTTGGACTTTATCAAATCTATAGGACATATCTTCTGAGGGTAGGGGTGATAATTGTTAACAGCCGAACTGTAGCAATGATTTCGGTATTTATGAGGTTATCCGCTGATTACGCGTTTACCGGTAGGCTTGCCTTGTGAATGACACTGACCCTACCGATGAAACCACTGACAATAGTGGTAAACCAGCTCTCATGGTTGGGCTTGGAATACTATTGTCTAGACTCTCGGGCCTTATCCGAGAGTTGGTTCTTGCTGCATTTCTAGGAACTCGAGTGGCAGCTGATGCTTTTAAAGCAGCCCTTCAAATTCCAGGACTTTTGCAGAATATATTAGGTGAGGGAACTCTTTCAGCTTCATTTATTCCTGTGTACAGCCGTCTTGCCGATGATGAAAGCAAAAGAGAGGAGTCTGGCCTTGTCGCTGGAACAATCGCTGCAATTCTGGGATTATTCACTACGGTAATAGTTTTTATCGGAATTGTCGCAGCTCGACCAATCACGAAGGCCCTACTGCCAGTTCTGGCCGACGAAACATTTGAATTAACAGTTGACCTAGTTCGCATCATGTGGGCAGGTTTAGGATTCATAGTTCTATCTTCTTGGTGTTTGGGAGTTCTTAATGCGCACAGAAAGTTCTTTCTTTCATTTGCCGCTCCGGTAGTCTGGAACGCTGCTCAAGTAGCTTTTGCTGTCATTGCTTGGGCTAAGGATTGGGATGATGCAAGAATAGCCAAAGCTGCGGCGTGGGGTGTGCTTGTTGGCGGCCTTCTTCAATTACTTATACAACTTCCCTTAGTTCGTAAAGCAGTACCTGCTCTAAAAGTTAGATTCAATTGGGGCTTAACACCCGTAAAAGAAATTTTTAGTAAATTCATACCAGCCCTCTTGGGCAGAGGGGTAGTCCAACTTTCAGCGTTCTTTGATCTCATTTTGGCTGGTTTTCTAGCGACTGGTGCATTCGCAGCGCTATCAATGGCACAGATAGTTTATCTTTTGCCTATTGGCCTATTTGTAATGTCTATTATTTCCGCTGACCTTCCAGAACTTTCACGCGACTACAAAAACACTTCAAGACTACAAAGCAGATTAGATGCGAGCTCAGAAAGGATCGCTTTCTATCTTTTCTTTTCCACTGCTGCATTTATTACGATGGGTAAACCTTTAGTAGCAATGCTTTTCGAACGAGGTGAATTTACAAGCGAGGATACTCTATACATATGGCTAGTTCTTTCTGCATATAGTCTTGGTCTCTGTGCTTCTGGGTTTAGTCGTCTATACCAGAACATCTGCTACTCAACAGGTGATGTTAAAGGCCCAGCCAAACTCGCTGGAATCCGAGTCTTGATTTCTGGCAGTTTCGGGTTTCTCCTTATGTTCCAATTTGATAGATTCGCCATTGATAATGACCATCTTGTCAAACTTGGATCAATCCCATCGCTCGTTCCGCTTTCAGAACTCGTGCGTTCTTTAGATGCTTCACCACAGAGATTAGGGGCGGTGGGGCTTGCATTAGGAAGTGCTTTCGGAGCTTGGATTGAGTATTACCTCCTACGAAAACGGGTTAAGAGCCAATTGAATCTGCGAATGAGCCAATCCAGGAATCTACGTCACTTCACCATCCCTGCAATCACAGCCGGAGTTATAGCAGCCGCTATTGCATATTGGATGAATAATTCTACCCCATATCTTTCTGCCCCTCTCGCGTTGGGTCTTAGCGGCGGGGTTTACCTCTGTGGTGCAATTATTCTTGGTTCCGAGACGGCTCGCCAGTTTATCCAAGCACTACGTTTACCATCTTATTTCAGAAATCGTTAATTCTTTAGCAAAACCAAATCGTCTCGATGGACAACCTCATTAGTAGATTTCACTGAAGATTGCTTTAAATTGTTTCTGAGAGCGGAAGCAAGCTCTGTTGATGTCACATCAGATAAACCACGCGCGATAATCTCTCCTTGTCGATTTTCAATGTCGACAGCGTCATTTTGCAGAAAATCCCCTGTTGACTTTACGACCCCCACTGAGAGAAGAGACCCTCCATCCTTAACAAGCGCAATTTCGGCCCCTTCATCGATTGTCAATCTGCCCTTTGGTAATAAAGCGAATGCTATCCAAAGCTTTCGAGCTGAAAGCGGTTTTGGATGTGGGTGTATGGTCGTACCCATCTTCTTATCTTTCACCAAGGCATCAATCACTACTTTTTCTCGTGTTGCCGAAGCAATAGTTGTTGTTACACCTGCCCATGAAGCCATTTGCGCTGCCGCTAATTTTGAAGCCATTCCCCCACTGCCCTGTGCGCTGCTTGAATCACCTACTTGAGCATCAAGTTCCTCTTGAAATTTTATTTCATGTATTAAATTTACCTCTTCCGAAGTCTTCGCATGCGGATCATGAGAATATAGCCCATCAGTATCTGTCAGCATGATTAGCTGCTGAGCATTCAATAATTGAGCTAGCAAGGCAGCGATCCTGTCATTGTCGCCCCACCTTATTGCGTCATCAGCTATGGCATCGTTCTCATTCACTATTGGAAGGATTCCAGCAGAAAGTAGCTCCTCAACAGTTGCACGAGCATGCAAGTATCGCTTCCGAGTAAAAAAATCATCTGGCGCCATCAACAATTGGGCCACTTCAATATTGTATTTTGCAAATTCTTCACTGTAAGTAGCCATTAGACGGGGTTGACCAACAGCTGAAGCTGCTTGGAGAGTTCGTGGGTCGGATGGCCGGCTTCCTGTGTAGCCTAAAGCGGGTAATCCAGCACCGATAGCCCCACTGCTTACGAGAACAATCCGCTCAAACTGGAGTCGTGCATTCGCTATTTCCAAACATAGCTTTTCTATTGCTTCACTTTTGATAGCTCCAGCGGCATCAGTTAGGGAAGAGGTTCCTATCTTAACTACAATCGTCACCTGTCTATTCTCGCAGAGTTGAACATTGAATTCTGCTATTTAAAGAGATCCCTCTTATTCAATTAGAAAATTCTCGTCATTTGAGTAATCAAAAACGAGCTCTCCGATACGAACGAGATCACCGTTTTTTGCGCCGGCTCTCTTAAGGGCTTTGTCAACCCCTAATTTCGTAAGTGAATTCTGAGCGTATTCCAAGGCTTCTATGTTGGTTAAGTCATTCAGGGAAACTGCTCGTTCAGCGGACCTTCCAACGACAATGAAGGTTTCTCCTTCTTTGATAACTGCGATTCCTTTAGGCGTAGGCCTATGAATAACTATTTCCTCCGCAGAATCAATTTCTTCATCGCGCGCTTTAGATACCAACACTTGTAATTCAGCAACAAGTTTGCCTAATCCTTCTCCGACAACTGAAGATATTGCAAGACTACCTGTCAATGGGTCATGCTGGGCCACATCATGTTTTGATGAAATCAAAAGTCGTGGCCGATTGAGAAGTTCCGGTTTGTATTTTCCAAGTTCTCCTAGAATAATTTCAAGTTGGTCTTCCGGTGATTTGCCACTATAGGGTGCTAAATCAAGAAGAATTGCTAAGACACGCGCTCGTTCAACATGGCGTAGAAATTGATGCCCCAATCCCTTTCCATCTGCGGCACCTTCTATCAATCCCGGTATGTCAGCTATTACCATTTCAAATTCGTTATCTAATCTCACCACTCCCAAATTCGGGACCAGTGTGGTAAATGGGTAATCGGCGATTTTCGGTTTTGCAGAGGACAGTCTGGAGATAAGCGTACTCTTCCCAACATTTGGAAACCCAACTAATGCTACGTCAGCTAAAAGTTTTAGCTCCAGCTTGAGCCACTGCTCTTCACCATGTTCACCTTGTTCAGCGAAGCTTGGTGCCCTTCGACTATTATTTAAGAAACGCGTGTTTCCTTTACCCCCGGCTCCGCCCGCTGCTGCTAGCCACCGTGACCCTGACGAAGCTAAATCAGCTAGTAGATTGCCGTCAGAGTCTTTGACTATTGTTCCTACGGGAACTGAAACATCAAGATTTGCGCCATTTGAGCCATGCTTTTTCTTACCGCTTCCATGTGTTCCGTTCTCAGCTCTTCGATGTGGGTAATCTCGAAATGCTAATAAAGAAGCTACGTTATGATCGGCGACCAACCATATATCACCACCGCTTCCGCCATCTCCACCATCTGGTCCTCCACGATTAACATGCGCTTCGCGACGAAATGCAACGCAACCAGCCCCACCATCTCCGGCTTTGACATTAATCCCACATTCATCAACAAAGTTCGACACGTCACTCCCTACAGATTAGACACTACCTGCAACTCACTAATGTGTACGTTAAATAAAGATTGACCTAATCTGGAATGACGTCAACGAGTTTCCGTCCTCGACGGGAACCAAATTTTACACGTCCATCAGCTGTAGCAAATAGTGTGTCATCCCCACCCTTACCGACGTTAATTCCTGGATGGAATTTCGTTCCGCGTTGACGAACTAAAATTGAACCTGAAGAAACTACTGTCCCATCATATGCTTTAATTCCTAACCGCTGAGCATTCGAGTCCCGACCGTTACGTGTTGAACCCCCACCTTTAGTTTTTGACATATCAACTATTCCTTGAAATTTGTGTGATTTTTATTTCATTATAATTCTGGCGGTGTCCCCAGCGTCGTCGTTGGTTGCTTTTATTTTTGTAAGTGAAACCAACGATTTTTTTACCTTTTTTCTGACAAAGAATTTCTGCTTTTACTTTGACATCAGCCAGTTCTTTAGGCGTAGCTAGAACGGTTTTTCCCTCAACATACATAACAGGAACAAGATCAATCGATGATCCCGCTTCTCCGACAAGCTCAACGTCGAGGATCTGATTCTCTTCGACTCGATATTGTTTTCCACCTGAAATTACTACTGCATACATAGGCTTCAATCTTAATGGAATTACTTGCAAATACCGACAATCCCCTCAGAGAAGAATCGTTTATTCTTGTGCTTTCTGGAAAGTTTGTTTTAGGCCTTCGCCTATTCTTTTTCTGGTCATTTCAACAAGCCCCAATTCAGAAATTCCAAAGACTTGTGTACGTGTCTTATCTCGTGCTAACTCTCCACGAAATGTTTTCATAACATCCTCTTTGTGTTTCGGTATTTCCATATCAACAAAGTCAATAACGATTATTCCACCGATGTCACGTAACCGTAATTGGTGAGCGACTTCCTTAGCTGCTTCTAGATTATTCCTATAAACCGTTTCTTCTAGGCTTGATGTCCCAACATTTTTTCCTGTGTTTACATCAATAACTGTTAACGCTTCAGTGTGTTCAATAATTAATGACCCGCCGGATGGAAGCCAAACCTTTGAATCAAGCGCCTTTGCTAATTGTTCATTGATATAAAATCGTTCAAACAAGGGCACGCTTTGTGAGTCAGGGTCATGATATTCAATCCTTTCGGCAAGAGCAGGAGCGATACTTTCCAAGTATGTTTTTGCTTCTTCAAATAATGACAGGTCGTCAACTACTACGGATCGGTATTCTTTATTGAACTCTTCGCGGATTATTCTGAATGGCATTTCTGGTTCTCGGTATAGCAGAGCCGGTGATTTCGACTTTGACGCAGTCGCTTCAATGCTTCTCCATTGGTCAAGTAACCGATTGACATCTTGTTCAATCTCTTCTTTGGTGATGTGTTGCGCAGCTGTTCGTAATATTATTCCATGTTCCGCTGGTTTAGCTTTCTCCAGGATTTGCCGCAAACGTTTTCTTTCTCTTTCCGGAAGACGTTTAGAAATCCCGAATGTGGAGCTATTCGGCACTAGCACGACAAACCTACCAGCAAGAGAAATTTCCTGTGTTAAACGAGCTCCTTTGTGAGCTATAGGATTTTTAGTGACTTGACACATAACAGATTCTTTGTTTTTAAGAACATTTTCGATACGAACCAGTTCATTTTTCTTTCCATGTTCACCAGTTGCTAAGTCACTTTGATACAGAACTGCGTTTTTTGGAGTACCAATATCTACAAAAGCCGCCTCCATCCCCGGCAAAACATTCTCTACTTTACCCATGTATATATTTCCGTGTATTTCGCTTACATCATCAGAAGGGCGTGAAACGAAAAACTCAATTAACGATCTGCCTTCTAGTGTTGCGATTTGGGTAATCCCCTCATCGACATGAACAACCATGGTATATCTTCCTACAGCTTTACCTTTGCGTTCACGACCGCGTCTTTTTTTCAGAGTTTCTGCATCAAGTTCTACTCTCTCATCCGATATAGCCCCAGAAACTAGTGAATTTGGATTGTTATTAGCACTTTTCCCTTTTCGCCGTTTTCTGCGTCGGCGATTCCCACTCTCACTTGCTTTCTGTGAAGCTTTCTTCGAATCAGGGGCAGGTCGAGTATCACCTATTCTAGGCTTTGCTTGGCTAACATCACTGCTATTTTGGGCTAGTACATTTTCTTTTGATTCATTACCCGTCTTGTCTTTATCTCCAGTATTCGCTGGCGTTTCACGTTCTTGCATCTAATCGTTTCCCTTCTCATGACGAACACAGTTCCATGTTCGCTTCAAGAGTTTGCCCGACTTCTAATGGGTCTAAGCGTCTATCTCCTGTTTCAATAAATTGTTTTTTTCGACACAACTTTATTTGTGTCAGATTCGGTAGCTCTGAATTCATAAATTCACTAGGTCGGAGCGACCGAGGTTGCGTTCGTAGTTCTGCTTTCAGAACAACATATCCCTCTTCATTAATTTCACTTTCATCTATACCCACGATAAATGGGCGTATATCATCCTTAACTTTTTTTCCTTTTCGCGTTCTTTCTACAATCAACTCTTTCGAGTCAAGCACATTCGTAATCCATTCATCAGCAGAGGTCTTATCTTGCGCAATTGTCATCTCCCAGACACAAGCTGTTACTGCTTGCTGAAGAGATATCACTTTACTGCTGATTTCGGTCATTCCTGTAACTTTTATGCCTTCGGGGAGAAGTTCGGTTAATTGTTCTGGGATTTCTAAAATCCGAGATATACCTATTCTCTTATCGTCCACTTTCACGTCTAGATATTCACATTCCGACTCAGCTCCTGTTGGAAGAGCTAAGCCATATGCAATCTTAGGCCGCGGAGAGAACCCTTCACTGTAAATCAATGGAATATTTGCACGTCGAAAGGTGCGTTCCCAAACTTTTGCCATATCTCTGTGACTAGCAAATCGAATTTTTCCAACTTTAGTTGACCGGAGCCTCAAGATAATCACTTTGATGCACCTACTGACTTCTTTGAGGTTATCTCTAGAAGTTGCGGAGCATATTCACCGTCTTGCATATTTTGCCAAGTGCCTTGGCTCCCACCTACTGGTGGAGACGTAGCTGCAACCACATGTTCCAGTCCATAACCAGTGCAAGCTCCACAATCGTAGCAAGGGATCCAACGACAATCTTCTAGCCCTTTTTGGTCCAGCGCATCACGCCACTCTTGCCAAAGGAAATCTTTGTATAAACCAGCGTCAAGATGATCCCATGGGAGAATCTCTCCTTTCGTTCGATGCCTGTACGCATACCATTCATGATCCAAATCATGTTCAAATATTGATTCTTTCCAGATTTCTAAATCAAAAAATTCACTCCACTCTTGGAAAGTCCCGCCCTTTCTCCAGACCGTTTCTAAGACATCCCCAAGTCGTCTATCTCCTCTACTTAAAACCCCTTCGATAAGTGTGGCTTTCGGATCGTGCCATTTAAGTTTCACCCCTTTGGTCTTTCTAGTTTCTTCCTTTAATAGTGAAATCTTCCTGTTTAACTCTTCGGTTGTATTCTGCCCAAACCATTGAAATGGGGTAAATGGTTTAGGAACAAAACCTCCGACGCTAACAGTTACTGATGCAGCATTTGTGTACTTTTTCCCTATTGCTACGCAATTAGCTGCGAGTCTTGCGATACCCAATGTGTCTTCATCTGTTTCCGTTGGGAGTCCAATAAGAAAGTAGAGTTTCATTCTGCGCCAGCCTTGAGAAAATGCTGACTCAACAGCACCATATAGATCCTCTTCAAGAATCAATTTGTTTATCACTTGACGCAATCTCCAAGTTCCTGCTTCTGGCGCAAATGTCAAACCAGATCTACGAGCATTCTGTATGCTGGCTGCTATTCCAACGGTAAAAGCGTCAACCCGAAGCGAAGGCAACGATATGCTTACCTGTCCGCAATTAGCGGGGTCAATAATAGTTTGGTCAACCACATCGTTAATGCCGCTGTAATCAGCAGTAGATAATGATGTTAAAGCGACTTCATCGTACCCAGTCCTTTGAATACCGGCTTGTATCATAGTTCGGACTTGCTCTCCTGATCGTTCTCGCACAGGTCGAGTAATCATACCGGCCTGGCAAAATCGACATCCTCGAGTGCACCCGCGAAAAACTTCTACATTTAGGCGGTCATGAACAACTTCAGTGATGGGAACAAGTTGCTCTTTAGGATAAGGCCACTGCTCAAGGTCAGTAATTGTCCTCTTTTCAACAAGTTTTGGAACCTCCTCATCCATTGGAATTAAATGCTGATTTCCTAATTCGTCATATTCTGCCTTATATAAACTAGGGATATAAACACCTTCAATAGTTGCTAACTCTTTCAACAATGATTTTCGATTTCCAGCAGGAGTAACTGTTGATTTGAACTCATGAATCACATTAGTTATTTCAGTAACGACCTCTTCTCCATCACCTAAGACGAAAAAGTCGACAATCTCCCCTAATGGCTCTGGGTTGTATGTGCAGTGGCCGCCTGCACCAATAAGGGGATCATCATTCCCTCGCTGGTTAGACCTAATTGGAATTCCTGCAAGGTCAATACAGTTAATTAAGTTCGTGTAAACCAACTCGGATGACAAATTAAAAGCAACTACATCGAATTCAAATGCGGGTCGGTGAGTATCAACACTAAAGAGCGGTATATTTTCATCTCTCATTATCTGCTCTAGATCAACCCAAGGGGCGTAAGCTCTTTCAGCTTCACTGTTATCAGATTCATTGATTATTTCGTAAAGAATTTGGAGTCCTTGATTAGGGAATCCGACTTCGTAGGTATCGGGGTAGGTTAATAACCAAGCGACGCTAGATTTATCATGTTTCGGCCGCTGAGCACCTTGTTCTAAGCCGATGTAGCGCGCAGGTTTCTCAACGTTAATAAGATGTTTTTCCAATGTCTCCCAAACGGAACTCATTACTATTGAAGCCTTTCGAACAAACGATATTGTACTCTAATGGTATCCCTGTACCTATCGAACAACTTGATAACGTCGCATGTGAATATTTAAGACTAGTCCAACACCAATGAAGGATGAGATTGCTGAAGACCCCCCATAGGACACAAACGGAATTGGAATACCCGTAATCGGCATAATTCCTAAAGTCATCCCAACTGATTGAAACATCTGAAACGCGAAAAGCGTCAGCACTCCACAGCTGATAAGCGTACCCAATAAATCAGGAGATTTTCTAGCTGTTCGCATACAACGCCACATAAGGATTCCAAATAATCCAAGAACAATTAGGGACCCCACAAAGCCTAGTTCTTCACCTATCACCGAGAAAATAAAGTCTGTGTGCTGCTCTGGAACGAACTCCCCTCTGGTTTGTTGCCCTTGACCAAAGCCTTGCCCCGTCAGCCCTCCACTGCCAATAGCGATTTGTGCTTGCGTTTGTTGATATGCCGCTTCTGTCTGGCTGGATTCCGGGTCAATAAATGATGTTAAGCGGTCTTGTTGGTAATCTTGCAGCAAACCGCTGCTCCACACAAGCGCAGCTAAGAAAATCCCAACTAACGTTAAGACAAATATATGTTTTGCTTGCGCTCCTGCGACTAGAAGCATTCCCATAGTTATCGCTATGAAAACAAGAGCCGTCCCAACGTCAGTTTCCAGAAGAATGAGCCCTATCGGAATAACACCTAACAACAAAGCATTACCTAATTGGCGAATATCCAACCGCCCGTTAAATCTTTCAAGATAGTTAGCCATCATGAAGATGTAGGCTATTTTGCAAAGCTCCGAAGGTTGAAGTTGGAAGCTTCCAAATTCAAACCAGGCGCGCGTTCCATTACGTTCGACTCCGAGTGGAGTAAGAACTAGGAATAAGAGAAGCATCCCACCCCAAAAAACCATCGGAACCCAATCACGTAATCTCCTGTATGGGATATAGGCTGATCCAATCATCGCTACTGAACCGACACCAACGAAAAGAAGTTGGCGGTTTAGATACGTCCGGTCATAAAGTTCTGGATCGCTTCCGCGCGTGGCACTATAGACCATAAATGCGCCGGTAATTGCTAAAGCAAGACTGCTAAGAACTAATGCTATGTCTATATGTAACCATGGAGACCAAGGGTCGCCAGATGGATTAAGGTTTAATTTCTTTCGAGACGTTGTAGCTCTCATGATGTTTCTAGAACCTCTGCGTCTTCTTGTGGATTTGTATTTTGGGGATTCAGCCTGCTTTCCTCAAGTTCTTGTTTTGCAAGTTCATCCAATTCATCCTGATTCAGATATCGAGGAACCACGTTTCTCGCGATTCGCTCAAAATACCGTCGTACTACTGGAGCTGCCACTTGACCACCGAAGCCTGCCTCTTCCAAAACTACGACTGCTACATATTCGGGGTCAGGGTTTGGTCCCCAACCGACGAAAAGTCCGTAATCAGCG